>NZ_JBSFKQ010000001.1:0-207985 GCF_053598615.1 Kitasatospora sp. NPDC001095
CGCCCCCGGGGGCGCCGGGTGCGGCCGGCTCCCGCGCTGACCGCCCGCACGCGCGCGGGCGGTCAGCGGTGGTGCGCCACGGACCCGGCCGCCGGGTGCCGACTACCGCGTCCGGGAAGCCCGGTGGGCGGCGATCAGGTCCCGGTACCAGGCGTAGGAGGCCCTCGGCGTCCGCTCCTGCGTCGCGAAGTCGACGTGGACGAGGCCGAAGCGCTGGCTGAACAGCCCCTCGGCCCATTCGAAGTTGTCGAGGAGGGACCAGGTGTAGTAGCCGCGGACGTCGACGCCCTCGGCGGCGGCCCTGGCGAGGGCGTCGAGGTGGGCGGCCATGAAGTCGATGCGGGGCTGGTCGGGTTCGACGGACTCCTCGACGGAGCAGCCGTTCTCGGTGATGGTGACGGGTGGGAGGGCCGTGCCGTAGGTGTCGCGGAGGTCGAGGAGGAGGCGGGTGAGGGCGTCGGGGACGACGGGCCAGCCGAAGGCGGTGTGGGGGACGTCGGGGATGTCGACGAGGTCGAAGGGCAGGCCGGGTTCGGTGGGGGCGGCGACGCGGGTGGGGTTGTAGAAGTTGAGGCCGAGGCCGTCCAGGCCGGGTGCGTGGATGAGGTCGAGGTCACCGTCGCGCACGGCGCCGAAGATGTCCTCGAGGACGCCGAGGGCGGAGAGGTCGGGGTAGCGGCCGAGCAGGACGGGATCGGTGAACAGCCGGTTGTGGAGGGCGTCGTAGGCCCGGGCGGCGGCCGCGTCCTCGGCGGCGTCGGAGGCGGGCTCGACGGGGGTGAGGTTGTTGGAGAGCATCACCTCCAGGCCCCGCTCGTGGAGGATCGAGGCGGCCAGACCGTGGCCGAGGAGCTGGTGGTGGGCTGCCGGGAGGGCCTCGAACATCAGGGTGCGGCCGGGGGCGTGGGTGCCCAGGGCGTAGCCGAACACCGTGTGGACGAAGGGCTCGTTGAGGGTGATCCAGGCGGGGACGCGGTCGCCGAGGCGGTCGGTGACGATCCCCGCGTACTCGGCGAAGCGGTACGCGGTGTCGCGGTTGAGCCAGCCGCCGCCGTCCTCCAGGCCCTGCGGGAGGTCCCAGTGGAAGAGGGTCGGCAGCGGCGTGATGCCGGCCTCCGACAACGCGTCCACCAGGCGGTCGTAGAAGGCGAGTCCGGCCGGGTTGACGGCGCCGGCGCCGGTGGGCAGGACTCGGGACCACGAGACGGAGAAGCGGTAGCCGTCCAGCCCGAGGCCCTTCATCAGGGCGATGTCCTCGGGGTAGCGGTGGTAGTGGTCGCAGGCCACCGCGCCGGTGTGGCCGTCGCGGACGGCTCCCGGCCGGGCGGCGAAGGTGTCCCAGACGGAGGGCCCGCGGCCGTCCTCCTCCACCGCCCCCTCGATCTGGTACGCGGCGGTGGCGGCACCCCAGCGGAATCCCGCCGGCAGGTCGTAGCGGTCCGACATGACAGCCTCCTGAGTAAACGTGAGGGTCACTCATGTTACTGGCGCGGAATCGAAACGCCAGAGGGCGAACAGGATGCCCGGCGGGAGCCCTTCCCTCTCGCGTTGCCCCGCAGGACGGCCCAGGGGCGACGGATCACCTGCGGTTCGGAGCGCCGGAGGACGTCGACAACTGCCGTGCGGGGAAGGGCCCGTCCTCCCGGCGGGGCGGGAGGACGGGCCCGGTGGAAGGACGGACCGGAGCGGTCAGTGGCGGGTCAGCGGCGGGAGGGGCCGCTCGTGGTCGGGCGAGGTGGAGAGGACCGGGCCGGTGCTCGACGGGGTGGTGCCGGCGCGGACGGGCAGGCCGCCCGGGACGGCGTACATCGCCTCGTCGAAGGCCCGGCCGTCGGCCGGGGCCCTGCCGACCGCGAAGACCGCCACCGCCCTGCCGTCGAGGACGGAGGTGGAGAGGTAGTCGCCGACCATGCTGCCCCCGGTCGTGGCGGCGATCCGGGACAGCGGCATCGGGCCGGCGACGGTCAGCGGTGTGCTCCAGGTGGCGCCGCCGTTGGCGGAGGAGATGTATCCGACCTCCAGCCGGCAGGTGACGTCGGTGCAGTCGGCTTCCGGGTAGAAGTAGTAGTACAACCCGAGCTTGGCGGTGGGGCCGGCAGTGGCGCGGTCGACGCCGAGGCCGGGCAGGAAGTGGTCCGCGCCGCTGGTGGTGGGGTCGATCGGCACCCTGGTCACGGCGGACCAGCTGGTGCCGTCGGGCGAGGTCGCGTAGACGATGTCGTTGACCGGGCAGCCGGCCCGGAAGCGGCAGTCCTGCCAGGCGACGTAGACCCTGCCGTCGGCGTCGATCTCCGCCGAGGGCAGGCCCTCGCCGTCGCGCAGGCCGCCCGCGACCTCGTGCGCGGAGACGTCCGCGACCAGGACCGTGGAGCCCCAGGACCTGCCGCCGTCGGTGGAGGTGAAGGAGCGGATCGAGGTGGTGTCGGTCGAGAAGGGGACCACGACCGTGCCGTCCGGCCGCACCAGCGGCTGGCCGCCGAGGCCCAGGTTGACGCCGGACGGGGAGGCCGGGGCGGACCAGGTGGAACCGCCGTCCCGCGAGACGGACATGACCATCAGGTCGTCGGAGGACGGGATGTCGACCTCGATGTAGCAGGTGCCGAAGTATCGGCTGGTCGGAGTGTTGTCGCAGACGATCCACTCCTTGTCGTAGGCCTGGCCGTCGAAGCCGACCGCCGGCACCGGCTCCCGCCAGCTCCGGCCGTCGGCGGAGCGGCTGACGGTCACGCCCACGGGGTTGCGCCCCGAGTCGATGACCAGGCCGGCGACCATCCAGGTGCCGTGCCTGGCGTCGTAGGCGACCGACGGGTCGGAGGCGCGGGCCCAACGGCCGCCCTGCTGGACGGTGAGGCCGGGCAGCATGCCCTGCCGCCAGCTGACGCCGCCGTCCATCGAGGTGCTCCAGCCGAGGCCGGCCGCGCCGCCGTCGACGAACCGCCCGACCTGGAAGGAGGAGACGATCGTGCCGCCCTGGGCGAAGGTGTCGGGCTCCACCTCGGTGGCGTGCTGGCTGCCGGTGTCGGTGAGCGGGTCGGCGCCCACCCGGACCAGGCTCGGCCCGACGGCGGCGGTGTCCGGGGTGGGCGTCGCCGCGACGGCGGCGGCCGGGGTGGCGGCGGCCGGGGTGGCGGCGGCGCTCGCGGCCGCCGGCGCGGTGCTCCAGGCGGCGCCGGCCAGGGCGAGGGCGGCGGCCGCGACGGCGGCGAACGGCCGCCGCCAGGGGGTGGGGGTGCGCGGGTGCTTCATCCGAAGCTCCTTTGCGTGGGGGTGGGAGTACGGACGACGGGCGCGGTCCGGGGGCACGGCGCCCACCCCTGCTGGTGCGTACGGTCAGAGGAGCGCGGCGTCGGACCGAGCGTCCGGGGATGTCCGACGGTGATGGCGGCCGTCCTCCGGACCCGGCCGGAGGAGGGCATGCGGCGGCCGGGGAGCGCCCGGCGGACGAGAAGTGGAGGACCTTCGTGCGGAAGCGCACGTATGGTCGCAAATCGGTAGTGTGAGCCCGGCCATGACATCCCACAAGATGTGTGACCGAACTCACGGAAAATCAGGCCCGGCGCCCATCACGCCGGATCTCCGGGGCGAATACCGGTGGTTTGTCATCCGTTTTCGGCGGCCCGGACGTCCTGGGGACATGAAGCGCGAAGCGATCCGCCCGGGGGGCTCCGGGCCCGACCCGTTCGACGAGTTCGTCGCAGCGCGGTACCAGGCCCTGCTCCGGGGGGCCTACTTGATCACGGGGGACGTCCACGACGCCCGCGACCTGCTGCACGACGCCCTGGCCCAGGTGTATCCGAAACGTTCGGCGATCCGGGACGTGGCGGCGAGCGAGGGGTACGTCCGCAGGACGATGGTCCGCACCCACGTGTCGCGATGGCGGCGGACCAGACGCGAGGTGCTCACCTCCGCGCTGCCGGACGGGCCGGCGGCCCAGGAGACCGAGCGGGACGACGAACTGGCCGCGGCACTGGCCGGGCTGCCGCGACGGCAGCGGGCGGCCGTGGTGCTGCGCTACTACTTGGACCTCCCGGTGGCGCAGGTGGCGGAGGAGCTGGGGTGTTCGGTGCCCACGGCGAAGACTCACCTGGCGCGCGGGATCAAGGCGCTTCGACAGGAGATGGAACCGGTGGAGGAGTTGGTGAGTCGTGAGCGCTGAGGACAGGTTCGAGGAGGAGCTGGTCACCCGGCTCGGAGCGCATGCCGCGGGAATCGGTGGCAGCCCGCCGCTGACCGAGCTGCACGAGGCCGGGCGCCGCCGGGCCCGACGGCAGGCGGTCGTGCGGGGAGTCACGGCGGTGGCGGTGCTGGCCGTCGGAGCGGGGGCGTTGACACAGCTCGTCGGCGGCCTCGGGGCCGGCCGCACGGGCGCGGCCGGGGCGGGCCCGGGCACGACGAGTCCGACACCGAGCGCGACGGCGCCGGGACGCGTGACCGTGATGCTGAACTGCACGAACGGGCCCTCGTCGATGCGGACGCCGGGCTGGCACCAGCACGGCGCCCGGCTGCTGCCGAGTCCGCCGTCGGGCCACCCCTCGGGCGGAACGCCGTCGTCCGGCCTTCCGGCGACGGACCAGCCCTCGTCGGGGATGCCGTCGACCGGCGGCCCCACAACCGGGGCCCCGACAACCGGCGGCCCCCCAACCGGGGCCCCGAGCTCCGACGCCCCGTCCAGGCCCGGCTCGCCGTCGACCTGGCCCACGGCCTCGGGCTCGCTGTCACCGTCGTCATCGTCGGTGTCGGCGGATCCGGCGGAGCTCGCCCTGAACCAGGCGGGTCAGGCCATCGAGGGACTGGCGATGACCGACTACCCCGACCAGTACTTCGGCACCTGCCGCGACCGGAGCACGAACACGCTGTACGTGATGCGCGTCCCCGGCAGCGGACTGGACGCCGCCGTGACCCGCATGGCGGCACCCCCGGTGAAGGTGGCGTTCGCCGACGCGGCCGGCTCCCGCGGCCAGCTCATGACGTTCCTGAACCGGATCCGCGCGGACACCGAGGAGTGGCAGGCCAAGGGTGTGGAGATCGAGGGGCTGACGCTCGCCATCGACGGTAGCGGCGTGATCGTCGACACCCCGCAGTGGCAGTCCGCGGCTGCGGACATCAAGGCGAAGTACGGTCCCCTGGTGGCCGAGGTCCGCTGACGGTCGGCGCCGTAACATCCCTTGCCGTCAAGCGACTTGACGCCAGGGACCACAGCACCGGACCACCGGACCACTGCTGACGGCAGGCCCCGCACCCCCACGTGCGGGGCCTGCCGGCGCTGCACCGGTGCCCGGCCTGGCGTCCCGGAGAGGCCTCAGGAGACGAGCGCCTCGTCCTCGCGCGCCCCGGCCACGGGAGCGGCGACGACACGCTTCCGGCCGAGGCCGAAGGCGGTGACGACCGCACCGAGGAGCACCGCGCCCACCGGCACGGCGAGCGCCGCGTGGAAGCCGTCCAGCTTGTCCCGGACGGTGCCGTCGGCCTTGGTGGCGGCCAGGTTGACGGTGGTGACGACGGAGAGGCCGAGCGCCGCACCGAACTGGAACGAGGTGTTGACCAGGCCGCCGGCCAGGCCCTGTTCCTCCTCCTCGATCCCGTCGGTGGCCGCGATGGTGAGCGGGCCGTAGGCGAGCGAGAAGGCCATGCCGGTGAGGATCATGGTCGGGAACATCGCCGCGTAGCTCCAGTCGAGGCCCACCGGCAGGAACAGCGCGTAGGACACCGCGGCCAGCAGGAAGCCGCCGAGGATGACCTTGACGTTGCCGAACCGGTCGACCAGCTTCGGAGTCAGGGTCGGGGCGAGGATCGCGTCGCATCCGACCGCCAGCAGGGCGAGACCGGTCTGCAGCGAGTTCCAGCCGCGCAGGTCCTGCAGGAACAGCGTGACCACGAACTGGAAGCCGAAGAACGAGCCGGCGAAGAGCATCGCCCCGAGGTTGGCGCGCACCAGCGGGCCGGAGCGCAGGATGCCCAGCCGCACCAGCGGGGTGGCCGAGCGCTGCTCGGCGACGACGAACAGCACCAGCAGGAGCAGGCCGCCGCCCAGGATCGCCAGGGTGACCCCCAGCTCGGCGTCGGACTCGCCGAAGCGGACCACCGCGTAGACGAGCAGCAGCATCGCGCCGGTCGCGGTGATCGCGCCCAGGACGTCGAACTTCTCGTTCGGGTCGCGCTGCGGCGGCGCCTCCCGGGGGATCAGCGCCAGAGCCCCGAGCAGGATCGATCCTGCGAGGATCACCGGGGCGAAGAACACCCAGCGCCAGCTGATCCCGGTGAGCAGACCACCGACCACCAGGCCCAGCGAGAAGCCCGCGGCCGCGGTGCCCGCGTAGAGCAGCAGGGCCCGGTTGCGCTGCGGGCCCTCCGCGAAGGAGGTCGTGATGACGGCCAGGCCGGCCGGCGTCATGAAGGCCGCCGACAGACCGGTCACGAAGCGCGCGAGGATCAGGATCCAGCCCTCCGTGGCGAATCCGCCGAGGCCGGAGAAGAGCACGAAGGTGGTCAGCCAGAACAGGAACATCCGCCGCCGGCCCAGAAGGTCGGCGGTGCGGCCGCCCAGCAGCATGAAGCCGGCGTAACCGAGGACGTAGGCGCTCAGCACCCAGCTGAGCGCTCCGGTGGACATGCCCAGGTCGGCGCGGATGGAGGGCAGCGCCACGTTGAGCATCGCGACGTCGATGCCCTCCAGGAAGATGGCGCCGCACAGGACGATCAGTACACCCAGGGATCGGCCGGTGATCCGGCCTGAGTCGCCTTCCGGCGATGCGGTTCGGGTTGACACGGAGTTCTCCTTGCGAGGCGTCACGGAGCCCGGGACCGGACGGCCGGGGTCGGTTCCCGCACGGCCTGCCAGTTCCCTCTTGTAAGCAGTCGCCATCCTGCGGCAGCATGAGGAACCGTGGAAGAAGGCACTTCGAAGTTACCGACGCACTGCACGGATACCGACGGCGACTACGCGGTCCTGCAATGGGACACGCGTGAGGACTGCGAAGTCCGCCAGATCCTCGACCGGATCGCCGACAAGTGGTCGCTGCTGGTCATCGCCCTGCTGGACCGGCGCTCCCTGCGCTTCACCGAACTGCGCCGTGAGATCGACGGCATCAGCCAGCGGATGCTCACCGTGACGCTCCGCCAGCTGGAGCGGGACGGCCTGGTCAGCCGCACCGTGCATCCGGTGGTCCCGCCCCGGGTGGACTACGAACTCACCCCGCTCGGGCGCACCCTGCACTCGACGATCCAGTCCCTGGTGGTGTGGACGGAACAGCACCAGAACGAGATCGCCAGGGCCCGTTCCCGTTACGACATCCGGTCCGACGCGCCCTGACTCCCGGCGTCCTCGGTGGCGCCGGCCAGGCCCCGTCCTCGACCGGGCGCGGCTGGTCGGCCCCACCCGCCGAGGGCGGAACCGCCGTACGTCATACGCCGCCCGCCGCCCGCACCCCGATCAGGCGAGGTCGCGCACCCGGCGGATCGGACCGACCAGCAGGATCGCCGGACCGGCCAGGCCGCACACGGCCAGCACCACCAGGGCCGTGCGCGGCCCCCAGGCGGTGGA
Source organism: Kitasatospora sp. NPDC001095 (assembly GCF_053598615.1). NCBI lineage: Bacteria > Bacillati > Actinomycetota > Actinomycetes > Kitasatosporales > Streptomycetaceae > Kitasatospora > Kitasatospora sp. NPDC001095. The sequence goes on from NZ_JBSFKQ010000001.1 coordinate 7,541, forward strand.
GGCCGCGCCGGCCAGCAGCGCGCCGACCGGGGTGGCGCCCCAGGAGACGAACCGGACGGTGGCCATCACCCTGGGGAGCAGCTCCGCCGGGGCGTGGGTCTGCCGGTGGGTGCGGGCGACGATGCTGGTGACCACGACGCCCGCCGAGAAGCCCGCGTTGCCGACGGCGAAGACCAGCACCGCCCAGCCCGAACTCGCCGCCGGGAGCAGGAAGGTGAAGAGCGCGGCCACCAGCGCCGCCCACCGCAGGGCGCCGCCGCTGCCGATCCTGGACACCACCCGGGGTGTGAGGGCGGCGCCGGCCAGACTGCCCAGGCCGCCGGTGGCCATCAGGGCGCCGACGGCGGCGGCCGGCGCGTCGAGGGTGTCGATCAGGAACACCGGAGTGAGCGTCATCAGCCCGCCCGCGACGAAGTTGACGACGGCGGCGTCGGCGGCGCACGGCCCGATCACGGGGTGGCGGGTGACGAAGTGCCAGCCCTCGCCGATCTGTTCCCGCATCCCCGCGCCGGCCGGCCGCCCGGCGGGCCGCTCCGCGCGCGGCAGGCTGCGCAGCAGGGCGGCCGAGACCAGGTAGCTGACCGCGTCCAGCACCATCGCGGCCGCACCGCCGACGAGTTGGACCAGGACCCCGCCGAGCGAGGGGCCGGCCAGCTCGGTCGCCGCGCTGCTGCCGGAGAGCAGGCTGTTGCGGGCGGTCAGCTCCTCCTTGGCGACGATCGAGGGCAGGAAGGTGGAGTTGCCGACGTCGAAGACCACGCTCGCCAGCCCGACCAGCAGGGCCACCGCGACCAGGTGCGGCAGTCCGAGCACCCCCAGCGCGGCCGCCACCGGCACCGTGGCCACGGCCAGCGCGCGCACCAGGTCCATCACCACCTGGGTGCCGCGCAGCGGGAGCCGGTGGACCAGGACGCCGGCCGGCAGCCCGACCAGCAGCCAGGCCAGGTACCCGGCGCCGGTGACCAGGCCGACCTGCCAGGCCGTCGCATGCAGGGTGAGCACGGCGATCAGCGGCAGGGCGACGGCGGTCACCTGGTCCCCGAGCCGGCTCACCAGCGATCCGGTCCAGTAGCGCCGGAACACCCCGGCGGACGTGCGGAGTTGCGCCTCCCATCGCGCCTCCCGTTGCGCGTTCCGTTCCGCCCCCGAGCGGTCCGTCGTGACCGCCGTCCGTACCGTCACATCCACCCTCGGTCCCACCCCTTCTGTCGCCAACCGGCCCACCCACCGGGTGGGGGGAGTCCCCGGCACGGCCGACACGCACCCCTGAGTCCGACACCGACCGTGACCGAGTGGCCGAATCCACCGCCCGCGACGCCCGGGCCCACGGCTGCGGCACCCAACGCCCCTACTGGACGGCCGCGTTGGCGGAGTCCGCCACGCGGCGATCGACCCAGCGGGGATCGGCCGAGGACGCACCCACCCTGATCGACGGGCTCCTCGCACACTGACGGCAGGCCGTCACCGGCCCCGCTCCGACGCACCGGGCGTCCGCACAGCCGCCCGGGTCCTGACGCGTCCCTGCCCAACTCTCCCGACACTCACACCCCAGGCGTCGACAACACTCGGCAGGACCGGGCCCCGGACAGAGCGGTTGCACCGCCGTCCGACAGGATGGGGTGGGTCAGCGAACGGAAGCGGAAGCGGAAACGGAAGCGGAGGAGGAAAGCCGATGTCGAGGTACGACATGCTCGTCGTCCTGCCACCGATGGCGCCCGAGCGGTACCGCAAGGCCCTGATCGCCGCCCTCGCGCCGTACCACAGCGAGCTCGAAGTGCCCCCGTACCGGGACTACGAGCCGGCGGACCCGAACAGCGCGTACTGGGTGCGGGCGAACAAGGAGCGCGGCATCCTGCCGGACCGGGACCGCCTCGGCTGGGCCGAGGTCGCCGACGTGATGAACTCCCGGACCGGACGAACCCCCGGTGACGACGGCTATCTTCACGTCGACGGGACCGGGCGCGGATACTTCCTCAGCACCCGCAATCCCCGCGGCGAGTGGGACGGCCTGTCCCTGCGCATCGAGGGCCCGCGCCTGCTGCACCGGCCCGACGCCATCGCGGACCCGCGACTGGTCAAGCACCTCTACGCCGAACCGCCCCAGGGCCGCGACCTGCTCGGCGGCCTTCCCAACCGGTGCGACGGCGGCCCGCGCGGACTGCTCGACTTCGAAGCGCTGCGCGCCGCACACGAACGCCTCGCCGCGGCCCGGCACGACGCGTGGGCCGCGGGCGGCGACGAACCGTGCGACTGGCCGTTCCGGTTCACCGAGGACCGGGCCCGGAACATCGCACGGGCCCGCGCCACCGCGGTGCCCGGCCACGCGCTGCTGCGGCTCGACGGCTCGTGGGCCGACCACGACGACGCCGGCTACCTGCCGGACGCCAACGCCTACCTGGACGCCCTGGCCCCGGAAGCCGTCGTCCTGGACGTGTACTGCCACTGCTGACGGGATGCCGGGGCGGCGGGCCCGGAACCCGAAACCCGCCGGACCCCGGTCGGATCGGAGTTCAGGACCGCTACGCGATGGGGCCGATCAGCCGGTTCTCCTGCCCGGCGACGGGGCACGCCGCCCCGTCAGGACTTTCGGCGCACGTTAGGTCGAAAATGAACGGCGCGACAATTGCTTTCCGGGAAAATCACGCCTTCGATGGAAGAACGCGCCATGAACGCATGATCTGCGCGCGCGAGGATAGGGCAGCACGGCGCCGTGCCGGTCGACGCGGACGACTCGGCTGAGCCGCCCGGGCTCTCCTCGGGGTCGCCGTCGGTGGGGTCGCCGTCGGTGATGACGCCGCCGTTGCCGAAGCCGATCCACCGGGAGATGCCGCCGAAGGCCTCGGTCCGACGGCCAGGGCGCCTCGGACCGCCCTACGCCCCGGCGACGAGCATCCCGCCCATCACCAGCATGGTCACGGCGACCAGCCCGTCCAGCACCCGCCAGGCCTTCGGCCGGGACAGGACGCCGGTCAGCAGCCGGGCGCCGAAGCCCAGGGCGGCGAACCAGCACAGGCTGGCCAGCGCCGCGCCCGCGCCGAAGGCCCAGCGCAGGTCGCCGCGGTCGGAGGCGAGCGAGCCCAGCAGGAGCACGGTGTCGAGGTACACGTGCGGGTTCAGCCAGGTCATGGCGAGGCAGGTCAGGACCGCTCGCCGGACGGAACCCGTCTCCGGTCCGCCTCCGGTGAGCGCGGCCGCCGGATCCGGGCGCAGCACCCGTCGGGCCGCCAGGAAGCCGTAGCAGAGCAGGAACGCCCCGCCGACCAGGCCCACGGCGGTCAGCGCCGCCGGCCAGGCCGTGACCACGGTGCCCACCCCGGTCACGCCGAGCGCGATCAGCGCCGCATCCGAGAGGGCGCAGATGGCGACCACCGCGAGGACGGCGTGCCTGCGCGCGCCCTGGCGCAGGACGAAGGCGTTCTGGGCCCCGATGGCCACGATGAGGGAGAGTCCGGTTCCGAATCCGGCGATCACGGCCGCGATGGTGCTGCTGTTCATGGCCTCGACCGTATGGACGGCGTATCGGTGAGTACAGCTAAAGATTCTTACGTATCCTTAGCAGTAGTTATGGACGAGCTTCCCCTGGACCAGGTCCGGACCCTGCTCGCGGTGGTCGACGAGGGCACCTTCGACGCCGCGGCCGCCGCCCTGCACGTGACCCCCTCGGCCGTCAGCCAGCGCGTCAAGGCCCTGGAACAGCGCACCGGGCGGGTCCTGCTGCTGCGCACCAAGCCGGTACGGCTCACCGAGTCCGGCGAGGTGGTGGTCCGTTTCGCCCGCCAGCTGGCCCGCCTGGAAGGCGACGCCCGCGCCGAACTGGGCCTGGCCGCCGAGCAGGGCCCGGCCCGGGTCCCGATCGCGGTCAACGCCGACTCCCTCGCGACCTGGTTCCTGCCCGCGCTCACCCGGGTGCCGCAGGACCCTCCGATCTGCTTCGAGCTGCACCGGGAGGACGAGGCCCACACCACCGCCCTGCTGCGCGAGGGCCAGGTGATGGCCGCCGTCACCTCCTCGCCCGACCCGGTGGCCGGCTGCACCGCGCGGCGGCTCGGGCTGGCCCGCTACCTGGCCGTGGCCACACCGGAGTTCGCGGCCCGGCAGCTCACCGGGGACCTGGCCGAGGACCTGTGTCACGCCCCCACCGTGGTCTTCGACCGGCGCGACGAGCTCCAGGACGAGTTCGTCCGGTCCCTCACCGGGGGGCGCTCGGGCGCCGGGCGGATCCGCCACCTGGTGCCCGCCTCGGACGGGTTCCGGGACGCGGTGGCCGCCGGTTTCGGCTGGGGCCTCGTGCCCGAACCGCAGGCCGAGCCGCTGCTGCGGTCCGGCCGACTGGTGGAACTGGCGCCCGGTCGGCCCATGGACGTCGCCCTGTACTGGCAGCAGTGGAAGCTGGATTCGCCCGCCCTGTCCACGGTCGCCGAGGTCGTCGCGACGGCCGCCGCCGAGGCCCTGCTGGCCGAACCCACCCGCCGCCGGCCATAGCCGGCCCTGGATGCACGGCGCACGGCCAGGCCGCTGCCGGTGACGGCCGCGCGCCCGCGCGCAGAGGGCCGAGGGCCGAGGGCCGCGAGGCGGACTGCCACCGGGCTGCGACGAGGAGCGGCACAAAAGGGAGTGACACCGGAAGCGCGTTGCCGCGCAGCGGATCCACGGCGGCCCGGCGGGCGCGCGGCCGTTCCCGGAATTCCCCGGAAATCCGCACCGCCGGAAATCGAAGGCCACATCAGTGCCGGAAAATCAACATTTACTTTCCCGGAATCGCTCTGCATAGTGGTGGGTCGAATCGAGAGGGGGCTCTTCCTTGTCGCAGATCCACGGCAACGCCGCACAGCAGGTGGAGCTGGAACGGGTGCAGGTGTCCGTCATCGGCGAGCTGTTCGACGAGCGGCTCGCCGGGGCCCGGGCGCAGCTGGGCCGGGTGCTCGCGTCGGCGGCCGGCAGTGCGGGCGAGGTGTACGAGCGGGAGGTGGCGGCCGGGCGGCTGGCGGGCGAGGTGCGCCGGCTGGAGGGCGCCGAGGGAGGGCTGGTCTTCGGCCGGATCGACCTCGCGGACGGGACGGTGCTCCGGATCGGTCGGCTGGGCCTGCAACGGGACGAGGACGAGCTGCCGCTGCTGGTGGACTGGCGGGCGGAGGCGGCACGGGCCTTCTACGAGGCGACGCCGGTGCACCGGATGGGGCTGCGCCGGCGCCGTCATCTGAGCCTGGCAGGCCGCACGGTGGTCGGGGTGAGTGACGAACTGCTGGACGGCTCGGAGCCGACCCGCGGGGACGTCGTCGGTGACGGCCCGTTGGCGGCGGCGCTGCAGGAGCGGCGCACGGGTCGGATGGGTACGGCGGTCGCCACGCTCCAGGTGGAGCAGGACGCGATCGTCCGGTCGTCGCACCGCGGGGTGACGGTGGTGCAGGGCGGGCCGGGCACCGGGAAGACGGTGGTGGCGCTGCACCGCGCCGCGTACGTGCTGTACGCGTTCCCGAAGGCGGCCGAGCGCGGCGTGCTGGTCCTGGGGCCGAACGCGCGCTTCCTGGACTACGTCTCCCAGGTGCTGCCCTCGCTCGGGGAGAACGACGTCGTCCTGGCGACGTGTGCGGAGCTGGCCGGTGTCCGGCCGGGTGCCGTGGACGGGTTCGGGGTGGCGCGTCTGAAGGGCGGTGCCGAACTGGCCGACGCGCTGGTTGGGTCGGTCCGCGCGCGGCAGGCGCCCTGCGGGGACTTCACCGTCCGGGTCGGGCAGGAGTGGGTCCGCCTGGCGGAGGGAGAGGTCGCCGGGGCGCGCGAGGCGGCGCGGGCGAGCGGACTCGCCCACAACCGGGCGCGCCGGCTGTTCCTGGAGCTGCTGGTGGACGCTCTGACCGGCGCGCTGGCCCGCGGCATGGCCGAGGACCTGGAGCGCATCGACGCCGAGGTCGCCCAGCTCACCGGCGTCGACTTCGACAAGATGGCGGCCCGGGACCTGCGCAACCTCGGCATCGACGGCGAACCCTCCACCGGGGCCGACGAGTTCGACGCCGACGCCGTCCGGTCCGCGCTCCTGGACGACGCGTACGTGGACCGGGCCGTCGAGGAGCTCTGGCCGCGGCTGGTGCCCGGCGGGGTCGTCGACGCCCTGCTGGCGGACGCCGACGCACTCGCCGAGTACCTGCCGCACCTCACCGACGACGAGCGGGCGTCGCTGCTGCGCTCCCCCGGCGCGCCGTGGACCGAGGCCGACGTGCCGCTCCTCGACGAGGCGGCGAGCCTGGTCGACGGGCCGCCCGAGCAGGACTTCGGGCATGTCGTCGTCGACGAGGCGCAGGAGCTGACGGCCATGCAGTGGCGGATGATCGTGCGCCGGTGCCCGGGGCGGTCGATGACGCTGGTCGGTGACTTCGCGCAGGCGGGCCCGGCGGCGACCGCGCGGGACTGGGACGAGGCGCTCGCCCCGCACCTCGGCCGGCGCTTCGACCTGCGGACGCTGACCGTCAGCTACCGGACCACACAGGAGATCCTCGCCACCACCGGGGAGTTGCTCCACCGGATCGCCCCGGCGCAGCCGCCGGTCCGGTCGATCCGGCACGGCGACGAGCCGCGGTCCGTCGCGGTGGCCCCGGAGCGGCTCGTCGGCGAACTCGTCCGCGAGCTGCGGGCGCAGGCCGCCGCGCACCCCGGCGAGCTGCTCGGCGTCGTCTGCGCGGACGGCCGGGTGGCGGAACTGGCGGCCGCCGGAGTCGAGGAGTACGCCCGGCTGGTCCCGGCGTCGGAGGCGCGCGGCCTGGAGTTCGACGAGGCCGTCGTGGTGGACCCGGAGGGGATCGTCGCGGCCCGTCCCGCGGGCGAACGGGACCTGTACGTCGCCCTGACCCGCGCCACCAAGCGGCTGTGCACGGTCGTCGTCCGGGGGTCACGGGCGTAGCGGGACGTCCGGCGCGGCCGGGCCGGGCGGTGACCGTCCGATCCGGTTGATCCGGTTGATCTGGCTGCTCCGGTTGCTCCGATGTGACGAAGCCCGTCGTCACCGTCGTTGCTGCATCGCGCGGTCTTCTGCCGCGCGTCGCTGCCGGTCTGCCCTGTCCTTCGCCGCGTCCTTGCGGGCCTGGGCCGCGTCGGGGGGCTCCACGACGTGATTGCAGTTGCCGCAGACGTAGCCCCCGCGCGGGCCGTAGATGATCTCCGCTCCGCACTGGGCGCAGTTCATGCCCGATACGCCCACCTCCCGAGTGGTGACCTCTCGGGAGGTGGCGTTGGCCGGCGGGGGGACGACGTGCCAGCACGAGCCGCACACGTACCCGCCCAACGGCCCCTCGGTGGCCGGTTTCCTGCACTTGCCGCAGCGCGGAGACTTCATGGCTACCTCTCGGCGGGCTGGACGCTTCGGAGGAACAGCCTAGGGATGTGTTCCGGATGCACCCGGGTGGGGTTAACCCCACCCCTCGTCCGCCAGCAGCCTCCATGGCTCGCGACACCCGCCGTTCCTAGCCTGGGTCACGTCGACGACCAGCGACGATCCGCCGACGATCCGCGAGGGAAGGCACCACCATGGCACGCCGCCACGACCGCTCCGAGTACCGGTCCGAGTACCGGCCGTCCGGGCCGACCGGGCCGACCGGGCCGACCGGGCCTTTCGATCCTTCCGGCCGGGCCCGAGTCGCGATCGAGTTACGGGCGGTGCGGCGCAGCTACGGGCGCGGCGGTGAGACGGTGCACGCGCTGCGCGGCATCGACCTGGCGCTGGCGCACGGCACCTTCACCGCCGTGATGGGCCCGTCCGGCTCCGGCAAGAGCACCCTCCTGCAGTGCGCCGCCGGCCTGGACGAGCCGACGTCGGGCGAGGTGTTCCTCGGCGGCGAGGAGATCACCGGCCTGAGCGAGAACCGGCTGACCGAACTGCGGCGCAGCCGGGTCGGGTTCGTGTTCCAGGCGTTCAACCTGCTGCCCTCGCTGACCGTGCTGCAGAACGTGCTGCTGCCACTGCGCCTGGCCGGTGAGCGTCAGGACCGTGACAGGGCGCGGGAGTTGCTCGACCAGGTCGGTCTGGGTGGGCACGCTTCGCGCCGGCCGGGCCAGTTGTCCGGCGGTCAGCAGCAGCGGGTGGCGATCGCGCGTGCGCTGATCACCCGCCCCGACGTGGTGTTCGCGGACGAGCCGACGGGTGCCCTGGACACCCGCACCGCACACGAGGTACTGGGACTGCTGCGGCACGCGGTGGACACGATGGGTGCGACGGTGGTCATGGTGACGCACGATCCGGTGGCGGCCTCGTTCGCCGACTGCGTGGTCTTCCTGGCCGACGGCATCCTCGCGGGCGAGTTGCCCCACCCGGATCCGCAGTCCGTCGCCGACCGGATGGTCACGCTCACCACCGGCCGGGTGGAGACGGCGGCGTGAGCAACGGCCTCGCGCGCGCGTCGGTGCGCTTTCGGCCCGCCTCCTTCGCGGGCACGTTCATCGCCCTGCTCTTCGCCGCGGCGGTCATCATGGCCTGCGGCACCATGCTGCAGACCGGCATCACCGCCACCGTGCCCCCGGTCCGCTATGCGAACGCGCCGGTCGTCGTCGCGGCCGATCCGGACGTCGAGATCGTCCGCAAGACCGGCAAGAAGGAGAAGACCGTCGACCGGCCCGTCTCCGACCGGGCCCGCCTGGATGCCGCCCTGGCCCGGCGCATCGCCGCGCAGCCGGGCGTGGCGGCGGCCCGCGCGGACTCCGCCTTCCCGATCCAGCCGGGCCCTGCGACGCCGGGCCTGACGGGGCGCGGGTACGCGGCGCTCGGCATCGCCGGCGGCGCGGACACCCTGGTCGAGGGCGTCGCCCCCGGCGACGGCGAGGTCGTCCTCGACGCCGCCAGCGCACGCGCCGCCCACCTCGCCCCGGGCGCGAGCCTGAGCCTGGTCGCGCCGGGCGGCAGCGGCACCTACCGGATCTCCGGCCTGGCCGCGCCGCAGAGCGCCGGCCCCACCGCCTGGTTCGCCGACGACACGGCGAGCCGGCTCTCCGGCCACCCCGGCCGCGTCGACGCCGTCGCCGTCCAGCCACGCGAAGGCGTCAGTGCCGGGGACCTCGCCCGGCAACTGCGCGGCGCGCTGCGCGACACCGCCGACCGGAAGGCCGCCGGAGCATCCCAGCCCGCCGCCTCCCCCACCGGGATCAGGGTGGTCACCGGCGACGCCCGCGGATCCGTCGAACAGCCGGCGCTCGGGAACGGCCGGACACTGCTCATCGCGATCGGCGGTTCCTTCGGCGGCACCGCGACCATGACGGCCGTCTTCGTGGTGGTGTCCACCATCGCCCTGGCCATCGGCCAACGAGCGCGCGAGTTCGCCCTGCTGCGCGCCGTCGGCGCGACACCCCGTCAGATCCGCCGCTCCGTCGCCACGGAGGCGGTACTGGTGGCCCCGCTCGCCGGCGTGCTCGGCCTCGTCCCGGGCGTGGCACTGGCCCGCTGGTGGTTCGACGGCCTCGCCTCGCGCGGCGCCGTCCCCCCGGGCGTCGAACTGGACGTCGGCCCGCTCCCCGCGCTCGTCGCCGTCGCCACCTGCCTGCTCGCCGCACTGGCCGCCGGCTACCTCGCCGCCCGGCGGCCCTCCAACCTGCGGCCCGGCCAGGCGCTCGGCGAGGCGTCGGTGCCGGTGGCGCGAACGGGCGTGGTGCGGACCCTCCTCGGGGTGGTGGCCATCGCGGGCGGCGTGGTGCTGACCGCGGTCGCCGCCAACCTGAGCGGCGAGAACGCCGCCAACACCGCGCTCGGCGTGGTCATGTGCTTCCTGCTGGCCATCGCCCTGCTCGGCCCGTGGGTGGCCCGGATCGCCGCCGGAGTACTCGGCCTGCCGCTGCGGGCCGGCGCGGGCGGCGCCGGCGGATCACTGGCCGCCGACAACGCCCGCGCCAACGCCCGCCGACTGACCTCCGCCCTCACCCCCATCGCGATGGTGACCGCCTTCTGCGGCACCATGCTGTTCATCCAGAGCAGCGTCCAACACGCCACCGGCGAGCAGGTGCGCGACGGGATCACGGCCGACCACGTGCTCGGCTCCACCGGCCCCGGCCTGCCCGCCACCACCGCCGAACAGGCCGCCCGGGTGCCCGGCGTCGACGCCGCGATCGGGCTGCTGCGCACCGGCGCCGTCTACCGCTCCGACGGCAAGCTCCGCTCCGCCAACGCCCTCGGCGTCTCCGGCGACCCGGCGAAGCTGCCCCGGGTCCTCGACCTGGGAGTGCGAACCGGTTCGCTCGCCGACCTCGCCCGGGGCACCGACACCGTCGCCCTCGACACCGCCCTCGCCGACAAGCTCGGCCTCAAGGCCGGCGACCGCGCCTCCTTCTGGCTCGGCGACGGCACCCAGGCTCAGCTGACGGTCGTCGCCACGTACGAACGCGGGCTCGGCTTCGGCCAGTTGATCCTGCCCCAGGCGGCCGTCGCCACCCACGCCGCCGTCGCCTACGACAGCCAGGTCCTGGTCGCGGACACCCCCGGCACCGACCGCGCCGACATCGCCGCCCGGCTGGCGAACCTCTCCGCCGACGCCTCCGGCACCACCACCGCCACTCCCGGCGCACTCACCGTGGCCGACCGCGCCGGATACCTCGCCCAGACCGACCGCAGGCGCGCAGCCGGCGACTGGGCGAACTCCGTGATGGCGGGCGTCCTCGGCGGCTTCGCGGCGATCACCGCCGCCAACACCCTGGTGATGACCGTCCTCGACCGCCGCCGCGAAGTGGCCCTGCTGCGCCTCACCGGCGCCACCCGCCGCCAGGTGCGCGGCATGATGCGCTGGGAGGCCCTGCTCGTGGCCGCGGCCGGACTGCTGCTGGGCGGCGCGATCGCCTGGATCACCCTCGTCCCGATCGCCCGCGGCCTCGCCGGCACCGCACCGTACGTCCCGCCGGGCACCGCCCTGACCCTGGCCGCCGCGGCCGTCGCACTCTGCCTCGCCGCGACCGCCCTGCCGACCCGGGCCCTGCTGCGCACCCGTCCGCTCGCGGCGGACGGCTGAACCACGTCCGGGTCGGGCCTCGCCGGTGCCCGGGTCACGTGTCCTCAGTCATCGGTGTGCCGAACGAACATGTTCCGCCAGCGCTGACTGAGGACATGGCGTTTGCCCGCCGCCAACGGCGCAAGTGCCTTGCGAGCGGCGCGGATGTCCTGGTCCCGCCCACTCCAGCTGCGAGTCGACGACGCGTCGCTACGGCGATAGACAGCGGAAACGGTGTTCCACTGCCGAAAGCCCAGAACCTTTGCGAGTGCCACCCGGTTCTCCGCCCACGCCTGCGCAGTCGGACGCGCCTGGTGACCAGCCGCACCGACGCTTCCTGTTTCCAGGCGAGCCAGGTCGTCGTCGACGAGGCGGGCACCTACGATGCCATCGGCCAGTTCCTGACGGATCGTCGCGAGCCATCCCCACAGAGTGGAGATCAGACCGCCGACCACGACGCCGATCAGACCGAACCACGCAGCATCCACGCGGCGATGGTACGTCAATTGGTCCTGGTTCTGGCGCATTTGGACCGCCGACCGGGCCGCCGGTAGCGGGCCCGGGGGAGAACTCCTCCAAGCCGGCGGCGCCCGAGCCGGCTACGCGTCGAGCGGGATGGTGGCGACGGTGTCCCAGTCCGCGTCAGCGGGAGCAGCCGATTCCCCAGGCGGCGGCCCGGGCGGCGGCGGCCGCACGGTTGGGGAGGTCGAGCTTGGCGAGGATGTGCTCGATGTGGGTCCCCACGGTGCGGGGCGTGACGTACAGCCGTTCGGCGATCTCCCGGTTGGTGCGGCCGGCCGTCAGTTCGGCCAGGACCTGCAGCTCGCGCGGCGAGAGCCCACCGGGCCGGGACGAGGCGCCCTGGCCGGGAACGGCTGCCCCGGCGGCCTCCTCGGACCGCGGGCCCGCGTGGGGGGCGACGGCCGCGGCGAGCGCCTCACTGAGCAGGGTGACCACGGCCCGCGCGGGATCGGGCGCTGACCGCGGCCGTCGGGTGCTCACGTTCAGCACCCCGACGTACCGGCCGTCGACGGCGAAGAGGCACTGGGCCACCCCGTCCGCTATGCCGAGCGGGCGCAGCACCTCCCGGAAGCCCGGGGAGGCGGCCAGGAGCCGTCCGGGGACGTCCCCGAGCCAGAGGCCGCCCCTGGCCGGGCTGCGGAGCACGGGGAACACCGGGTCGTGGTGGAGCCGCGTCTCGATGTACGCGGTGGCGTCGTCCGGGTAGCTCCCGGCCAGGGTGGTGTGGCAGCCGCGCAGCGGATCCCACCGGGCCAGCGAGGCGTGGTCGTACTCCATCACCCCCGACAGCGCCGCCAGGACCGCGTCGAGGCCGGTCGTGCCGGCCGCCGCACCCCTGGCGGCCTCGCGGACGCCGACGGCCGCGTCCAGGATCTCCGCCACGCTCCGCTCCGCTGCCATCGTCCCAGGATGATCATGTGCCCGGAATGCGTCAAACGCGCGCCCGGGCCGCGACTCGCCGCGCCGGCCCCGCGGGGCGTGCCGGAGGCACCGCAGCAGGTGATGCGGCAGCTCCGGCCGTGTCGATCAGCCGGAGGACCGGGCGCCGGACGTGCCGCGGCGGGCGTCCTCCCTTCCGCTCCTAGCGGCGGGCGAGCGTCGCCGCGACGGCGGTGCGGGCGGGTTCGCGGGGGTCGGGGTCGGTGGAGAGCCAGGCGAGGTGGCCGTCGGGGCGGACGAGGGCGGCGGTGACCCCGGACCAGGCGGCGCGGTGGCCTGCGGGACGGCTGCCGGCCGGAGGGGCGGTGTGGACGTCGAGGCCCGGCGTCACGTCGTGGGCCAGCGGCGCGAGCGGCGACGGGGCGTCGGGGGCGGTGGTCAGGTCGAGCAGGACGTAGCGGCCGCGGCGCAGCAGGGGCAGCAGTGTTGTGCCGCCGTGAACGGGGAGGTCGGGGGTGCGGGTCCCGGTGAGCGGGTGGGTGTCGGACGGTTCGGCGGGCGGGTAGTGGACGGCGAGTCCGGAAGCGCGCAGGGCCAGGGCGTCGGAGAACTCCGGTACGTCGCCGATGAGTTCGCTCAGCAGGTCTCGCATGGCGAGGTTCTCCGGGGTGTAGCCGGTCATCAGGCCGGTCTGCGCGCTGGTGCTGCGCAGCAGGTCGGCGCCGACCGGGTGGCGCTCGGTGTGGTAACTGTCGAGCAGGCCGTCGGGGGCGGTGCCGGCGAGGGTCTGGGCGAGCTTCCAGCCGAGGTTGCCGGCGTCCTGGAGTCCGACGTTGAGGCCGGGTCCGCCGGCGGGGAAGTGGGTGTGCGCGGCGTCGCCGGCGAGCAGGACCCGACCGTGGCGGTAGCGCTCGGCCTGGCGGGTGGCGTTGCCGAAGACGGAGATCCAGTGCGGGTCGCGCATGCCGAGGTCGGTGCCGGCGATCCGGCGCACCCGGGTGCGGACTTCCTCGATGGTGGGGGTCTCGGGCGGCTCCTGGACGCTGTGCGCGTCGTTGCCGACCACCCGGTGGAGGCCGTCGGGCAGGGGGAAGACCATGACGGTGCCGTGCTCGTTGAAGGCGGTGTGCGCGGCGGGCGGCGCGTCGAGCGTGACGTCGGCCATCCAGGCCCACCGGGTGGCGGACGTGCCGGGGAAGCCGATGCCCGCGGCGGTGCGGACGGTGCTGCGGCTGCCGTCGCAGCCGACCAGGTAGGCCGCGCGCAGTTGCCGGTGCCCGGTGGGGGTGTCGACCTGGACGGTCACCCCGTCGTCGTGCCGGGTCAGACCGGTCACCCGGTGCTCGCGCAGCAGGCGGACGCCGACGGCCTCGGCGTGGGCGGCGATGAGTTCCTCGGTGCGGACCTGCGGCAGGACGAGGGTGAACGGATAGGGCGTGTCCAGCCGGGAGAAGTCCATCCGGGTGGTGAGCGCGGCGAAGTGCCCGTTGGGCACCCGCAGTCCTTCGGCCAGGAAGGGCGCCACCAGCCCCCGGGCGGCGAACAGTTCGAGGGTGCGCGGGTGGACGGTGAGGGCGCGGGAGTGCGGGTCGGGCTCGGCCCGGGTCTCCAGCACGGTCACGTCGACGCCGTGGAGCCGCAGCTCGCAGGCGAGCCAGAGCCCGACCGGTCCGCCTCCGGCGATGACGACCCCGGTGGCGTGTTCGGCAGTGGCGGGTGCGGTGGTGGTGTGTGTTCCTTCGGGCATGACGAGACTCCCCTTCTTGGTCGCTGACCAATAGCGATGCCTCCAGTAGACTAGGTCAGTGACCAAGAAGCAAACCCCGGCCGCCCCGCGAACCCGGCTCGACCCCACCGCCGTGGTGCGGGCGGCACTCGAACTGCTCGACGAGAAGGGCGCCGACGCCGTCTCCCTGCGCGGCACGGCCGAACGCCTCGGCGTACGGATGAACACGGTGCTGTGGCACGCCAAGACCAAGGCCCGACTGCTGGAGCTGATGGCCGACGCGATCGTCGCCGGGATCCCGCTCACCGACCTGCCCGCGGCCCCGGACGAGCGGGCGCGCGAACTGGCCCGCCGCTACCGCCGCAGCCTGCTCGCCCACCGCGACGGCGCGGCCGTCGTCGCCGGCACCTACGCCGCCGAGCCCGCGACCCTCGCGTTCGCCGAGCACCTCGTGGCGGCCCTGCTCGACGCCGGACTCGACGAACGCCGGGCCGCCTGGACGTTCTGGAGCATCCAGTACCTGACACTGGGCCTGACCCAGGAGGAGCAGGCACTCGCCACCTCCGGCGAGGAACACACCCTCGGCCCCGCACTCGCCGCCGGCGGCTACCCCGCGCTCGACCGGGTGGTGCCGCACCTGGAGGACACGGCGTTCGACGAACGCTTCGAGTTCGGCCTCGACCAGCTGCTGCTTCCCCGACCCATGTGATCGCACGTCAGGCAGGTTTGACGCCCGGACAAGCCGCCGAGCCGGTAGCGGACTGGCTACGCCACTGCCCGCCGGACGCGGTAGTTCCAGCGCGTGAGTGACCGGACGACGGTTTCGGCGCCGATGGGGTTGGCGCTGTGGACGAAGACGGTTCCGATCCGGAAGGGCCGCCCGTTGAAGGCGGCTTCTTCCATGAGGGTCACCACGGGCATGATGCTGTCGTCGCCGCCGAGATCGTGGTCGAGCCAGAGTTCGTCGACGAAGACGTCGCGATGTTCTTCCAGGAGCCGGACGCCCTCACGGCTGGTGCGGGCGATCCGCGTGACTCCGGGGAGCGGCCGGAGGTCGTCTATGCCGAGGATGACGGGCGTCGGTACGACTGGATCCTCTTTCATCTGATCATCATCGCAGTAGAGCGGCCGCCAGAGTTGCGGGAATACCGCACCTGGCTCCCGCCTCCCCACGAAGGCGGCCACGCCCCCCGCCACGCCGGTGGCCCGCGGGATCGCCCGCGGGCCACCGGCGGGCCGTCAGGGTGCCAGGCGGTAGGCGCGCAGCACGGTCTGCTCGACGGTGGAGCCGTCGGCGGCGCGTGCGGTGGCCTTGAGCGAGACGAAGCCGCCGGCGCCCTGCGGCGGGTCGACGGTGACGCGGTAGCCGCCGTCGGCCGGGGCGACGGGGGCGTCCTGCCAGGTGGCGCCGTCGTCGAAGGAGACCCGCACACTCAGGCTCGCGGTGGCCGAGGCCGGGGCGCCCTTCTGCCGTTCGACGGCGGCGAGCAGGGTGTGCTGCCGGCGCGGCGTCTGGTTGTCCGGGTCGACGGGGGCGGTGAAGCGGACGGTGTCGACCGGCAGCGCCGTGCTGCCGGTCCGGCCGTCGGGCCCGGGGGCGACGGCCGCCGAGCGGAAGGTCCAGACGGCCTCGACGGTGCCGGACAGCATCGCCCAGGGTTCGGCCCGTACGGCCTTGGCGGTCAGCCGGTAGGAAGCGTCGCCGGCCGGCACGGCGAAGCGGGCCTGTTCCTGGTCGCTGCCGCCGACGCGCTGCCCGTCGCGTTCCAGTTCGAGGCGGACGGTGTCGTCGAGCATGCGCGGCCACGGGGAGCCGAAGTGGCCGGCGGAGGCGTCGCTGAACAGCTGCGGGGCCACGGTGAGGTAGCCGTCGCTGGTGCGGGCCATGGTGGCGCCGCCCTTGTCCGGGGCCAGGCCCGGGCCGATGACGGCGGCGTTCCAGCGTTCCGCGCAGGTCGCGCCGGCGGCGCAGCGCACCGTGCCGCTCTGGCTGGTGGCACTGGGGACCATCTCGCCGCCGGGGCCGGCGGTCTGGCCGAAGGTCGTCTCGCGGAACTGGTCCTTCACGGTGAAGTACTCGGTGCGGGTGGCCGGCAGCGCGAAGTTGGGCTGGCCGATGCTGAAGAGGCCGAGGCCGCCGGCGGACGCGAAGCTGCTGAAGTCGCCCGCGGTGCCCGGGCCCTGGGCGAAGTAGCGGGTGTTGAGGGTGGCGAGTTCACCGGCCTTGACGGTCAGGGCCGGGTCGGGCAGTCCGCCGGTGGTGTGCACCAGCAGGTCGTAGCGGTCCGGCAGTCGGCCGTTCTGCGCGGCCGGGCCCTCCTGGATGCTCTGCGTGACGAAGTCGAGCCGGCCGGTGGTGGGCCGGGCGGTGGGGACGACGTACAGGTTGCCGGGCCGGGCCAGGACGGCGAAGGAGTCCGCGCAGTCGCCCTCGGGGGCGCTCCCGGTTGCGCGGTGGCAGTAGCCCGCGGCGAGCGACCAGCCGGTGGTGGCGCGGCCGGGGACGGTGACGGTCAGCTGCCGGCCCTCGCGGGCGTCGACGGCGAGCCGGGTGTCTCCGCGCAGCTCCAGCTCGGGCTGCAGGAACAGCGTCGAGGTGCGGCTCGCGGTGCCCGAGGCGGGGGTGACCAGCTCTCCGCCGAGGTTGTAGCGGCCCTCGGGCACCCGCGCGGTGGCCGTGCCGCCGGTGAACCGCAGCTGGAAGGTCTCTCGGGTGTCCAGGTTGACGAGGTTGACCGTCGACGAGGTGTTCCAGGTGCCCGGCCCGATCGGCGCCCCGTTGCGGTCGACGGCCGTGACGGTGACGTCGTGCCGCACGGCCTCGCGGGTGAGCGCGTAGGCGGTGGTGACGGCGGCCCCGCCGGGCCCGGTCGCCCGCACCCGCCCGGTCAGCGACGCCCCCGAGGGGACGCGGGCCGGATCGACGGTCACGGTGGCCGACGCCGTCGCGCCCGCGGGCACCGTCAGGCGGGAGGGGGAGACGGTGAACGCGCCGGCCGCCGCGGTGGTCTCGACGGCCAGGTCCAGGGTGACCGGCGTCCCGCCGTCGTTGCGGTACTCGACCGTACGGGTCAGCGGCGCGCCGCCGGGCGGGCCCTCCAGGTGGATCCCGGTGCCCTCGGCGGTGGCGGACACCTCCTGGGCGGTGGCCCGGGCGAGGTCGACGCGCCCGGCGCCCTGCTCGTACGCGCCCTGGCCGGCGGCCGGCGCCGCGGAGGAGGTGAGCGCGGCCTTGAGCTGCGCGCCCTTCCACTGCGGGTGCTGCTGGGCGAGCAGGGCCGCGGCCCCGGCCACGTGCGGGGCCGCCATGGAGGTGCCGGAGATGGCCGTGTACCGGTCGCCGACCGGTTCCTGACCGTTCGTCCCGGCGGCCCGGGCGGCGACGATGCCGACGCCGGGCGCGGTGAGGTCCGGCTTGACGGCCTGGTCGCCGACGCGCGGGCCCCGGCTGGAGGACCGGGCGAGCGCGCCGTCCCGGTCGACGGAGCCCACCGTCAGCGCGGCGTCGGCCGACCCGGGGGTGCCGACGGTGCCGGGGCGGCCGCTGTTGCCGGCGGCGGCGACGAACAGGGTGCCGTAGCGGGCGGAGAGCGTGTTGACGGCCTGGGCCATCGGGTCGGTGCCGTCGGTCGGGGGGCCGGTGAGGCTCAGGTTGACGATCGGCGCCCGGGCCGCGGCCCACTCCATGCCCTGGAGCACCCAGGACTCCTGGCCGTTGCCCTCGTCGTCCAGCACCCTGCCGACCAGCAGCTCGGCGTCGGGGGCGACGCCCTTGAACCGGCCGTCGGAGGCGGCCCCGGTGCCGGCGACGATCGAGGCGACATGGGTGCCGTGCCCGTCCGGGTCGGCGTTCACCGGCGCGTTGGCGGGTCCGGTGAAGTCGGAGGTCTCGCCGAGCGAGCCGGCCACGTCGGGGTGGCCGCGGTCGATGCCGCTGTCGAGCACCGCGACCTTGACGCCCTTGCCGGTCCAGCCGGAGTTCCAGGCCTGCGGGGCGCCGATCTGGGCGGTCGAGTGGTCGAGCGCCGCGGTGACCTTGCCGTCCAGCCAGACCTTGTCCACGCCGCCCGCGCCGGCCGCGGCGAGTCCGGCGTCCGGCCGCGCGACCAGCTGCCACAGCTCGCCCGCCCGCGCCTTCGGGGCGCGCAGGGCCGCGCCGTGCACGCTCTCCAGCGCGCGCACGGCGGTGGCGCCGGCGGGCGGCGCGGCCGCGGCCAGGCCCGGGGCGCCGGTGTGCTCCGAGCCCAGGATCAGCGGCAGTTCGGCGGTGTGCGCGTCGTCGTAGCCCTGGGCGATCAGCCCGGCGACGTCGAACAGCCGGGGGTCCAGCCGTCCGGAGTCCAGCGGCCCGACCGCGTCCGAGGGGACGAGGTTCAGCGAACCGGGCGCACCGGAGCGCCGGACGAAGGTCACGTCCTCACGCCCCGGCCCTGGCCGCACGCCGGCCAGCGCCACGGCGCCGTCGGCACCGACCCGGGCCGTGACCGTGTCGCCGGTGACCAGGGTGACCTGGACCGGACGGCCCGGCGTCGGCCCGTCCGCCGCCGCGTCGGGCGCCGGGCCGGGATCGGCCCAGGCGGCGGGTGCGGCCAACGAGGCGACCAGCGCCGCGCCCAGCACGGCGGCCGGCCACCGCCGGGCCGCCCGGGGCCCTCGCCCGGGCGTGTCGTTCCTGTGGGTTCCTCGCACAGGTGTCCTCTCGATCTGGCGGCGCCACGGATCCCGGGGCCGCGCACAGGTTCTGGCAAGGAATCGACGGAACCCGGGGCAGCGGAGGATGTCATCCGAGGATCAGAAACCCGGAGAACTTCCGGTCCCCCTGACGACAGGCGAACTTTTCCCGCCACCCGTGACATCCCGGCACCGGGTGTGCTCCGTCGGAGTGGACAGAGACGAACGGAGGACACGCCCTGTGCGTACCGCAGACCTGGAGGAGTTCCGCGGCTTCGCCGAGGACCGGTTGCCGCACCTGCGGCGGACCGCGTACCTGATGTGCGGCGACTGGCACCACGCCGAGGACATCACGCAGACCGCACTGACCAAGCTGTACGCGGCCTGGGGAAGACGGCACCGCATCGCCAACCTGGAGGCCTACGCCCACCGCGTACTGACCCGGACCTGCATCGACCACACCCGGCGCCGCTGGCGCCGCGAGGACCCGACAGCCGCACTCCCCGACCGGCCCGGTCCGGGCACCGACCCGTCGCTCGGCCTGCAGGTCCGCGCCGCGCTCGCCGCCCTGCCGCCGCGTCAACGGGCCGTGGTGGTCCTGCGCTTCTGGGCCGACCTGGACATCGCGGACACCGCCAAGGCCCTCGGCTGCACCGCCGGAACCGTCAAGAGCCACACCGCCCGCGCACTCACCAAACTGCGCACCCTGCTCGGCGACACCGACCCGTTCGACGAACTCGCCGCCAACCCCACCCCCTTGAAGGAGCTGCTGTGACCCACGACGCCCTCGACCCGCAGGACGAGCTGCGCACCCTCCTCGCCGCCGGGCTCGGCGCCGAACCCCCGCTGCGCCCCGACGCGGTCGACGCGGCGGTCGCGGGCGGACGCCGCCGCCGCGGCACCCGCCTGGTCGTCCGCGCCGGCGCCGCGACGGCCGCCACCGCCGCCCTGGCCGCCCTGGTGGCCACCGTGCCCACCACCGGCACCCCCGCCCCGGGCGCCCCGGCGGCGGCCGCCGACCCCCTGACCGGCCCGCTCACCCTCGCCGGCTCGGAAGGCGCGAGCGCCGTACCGCTGCGCCCCGACTCCTTCGGCTCCGGCAGCGGCCGCGCCACCGACTGGACCAGCGAGCACCTGGCGACCACCCTGGCCGGCCTGCTCCCGGCCGGCTCCACGACCGTGGGCGCCGGCGACATCCCGGGCCGCACCTTCCGGGTCGCCTGGCAGGCCCCGGCCGGCCCGGTGAACTTCGTCGGCGGCGCCGAACACACCGCCGAGGCGCCCAAGGTCCCGTTCTGCGCCACCATCGCCCTGCCCGTCGTCACCCCCCGCCCCGGCGTGCCCAGCCCGCAGGAGGTCGCCCCGCGCACCAGCTGCCACCTGGTCGACCTCCCCTCCGGTGCGCACGGCGAGGCCGTGACCCTGACCCACCCGCAGAGCGGCCGCACCTCCCAGTACGTCCGCCTCCAGCGCACCGACGGCCGCACGGTGACCCTCCAGCAGTGGACCGACCAGCCGGACGCCGGCCTGGCCGAGGCCGCCCTCCTGGCGATCGCCGACAACCCCGCCTGGCAGTTCTGACCGACCCACCCCCGCCCGGCCGCCGCGCCCCGGGGGCCGGACAGGGACCACCGGAGTGACCCACGAGGGCCCGTGCCGCGCAACCGCGCGACACGGGCCCTCGCCCCGTTCCCGACCGGCCGCGTCCGGAACCTCGCCGCCACCGTCGGCTCACCCGGCACGGCCGAAGGGGCCGGTGCCCGACCGGCCGGGGGCGGCCCGCCGGGCACCGGCGGGCCGCCCCCGGTCCCTGAGATCAGTACCAGTTGGTGCAGGCGATGTTGTAGCCCCACTGGGGGTTCGCGTACGGGCTCCCCGCCCACTCGGCCGCGGAACAGGCGCGGTACCACACGCCCCCGTCGTCGTACTTCGTCGGCAGGGTGTACCAGCCGCCCGGGCCCACGTACGTCCGGTCGAGGAAGCTGTTCCAGGTCCGGCCGCCGTCGTGGGACTGGTCGTAGTAGAACGCGACGTTGCCGCTCCCCGCGTACAGCCAGCCGACGACGTAGTGGTGGCCGTCGCTGCCGACGTACTGGTTGATCTCGACCGTGTTCACGTGCCCGTCGGGGTTGTAGGTGGCGGTGTTCCACACGCCGCTGTCGAGGGCGGGCTTCGCCGACGCTGCCCCGGCCACGGGTGCGGCGCCGGCCGCCGTGGCGGCGAGGGGACAGAGTGCGAGGGTGGCGGCCGCTGCCGTGGCGGCGGCTATGGCGCGAAGACGCATCGTTCCTCCGGTCCTGAGGGCTTGGCTGGCGCTTCGACCGACGACTGGACGTCGGTGCGCGAGGAGTTCGGTCGGCCGGTGGTCCACCGGCACGCGCCGGTCCTCGCTCCCCGGTCCCCGGCCCCTTCTCGGGACCGGCCCCGGTGCGCTGGTTCCAGGAAACGCCACGCCACCTGACGGGTCGAATCATTCGAAGTTCTTCGACGGATCGGCGAAGGAGGGGCCGTTCGTGGTACGGATCCGGGTGCCTTCGCCGACCGGACACGATCCCGGCCTCCGGTCACTCGTCAGGGCCCGATCGGCCGGGCGTCAGCGCGCGATCGGCCGGGCGTCCCACGTCAGCCCGCCGCCCCGCCGCTGACCTGCCAGTCCCTCGGCGTCATGCCGTAGGCGTCGCGGAAGGCGCGACTGAAGTGGCTGGAGTTGGCGAAGCCCCAGCGCCGGGCGATGCCCGCCACGCCGAGTTCCGCGGCCATCGGGCGCAGCAGGTCCCGGCTGCAGCGCTCCAGGCGCTGGGTCCGGATCCACCCGCCGACCGTGAGGTCCTCCTGCTGGAACAGCTTGTGGAGGAAGCGCACCGACATGAAGTTCGCCTCCGCGATGGTGGACGGCGAGAGGTCCGGGTCGCGCAGGTTGCGCAGGATGTGGTCCTTGACCCGCTCCAGCGAGGCCGCGGTCCGCGAACCCTGCGGCCGCACCAGCCCGGCCCGGTCGTCGACGAGCAGCGCCAGCAGGTCGAGTGCCGTGGCTGCGGCCCGGCGCCCGACGGCCTCGTCCAGCCCGGCCGCCTCGCGCGTCATCTGCCGGAGGTAGCCGGCCAGCAGTGCGGCACTGCCCTCGGCGCCGTCGAAGGTGGTCGCGGTGAGCGCCCTCAGGTCCTTCTCCCGGACGTCGAGTTCCGCACGGGGGAACTGGAAGGAGGTGAAGGCGAACTCCTCCTCGATCCTCTTGCGGAACACCCGGGAGGTGTCGGTGAGGGAGAATCCGCCGGGCCGGATGAGCGTCTCCCTGCCGTCCTGTTCCTTGAGCGCGACACCGCGCTCCTGCAGGCTGAGGATGAGCGTCGGCGAGTCGCCGTCGGCGATCAGGCGCCTGGTGCGGGTCACCATCTGCGGCCCGGCCTGGACCCTCGAGATCCGCACCGGACCGAGCCGGTGTCCGGTGATCTCCCCGGGTGACGGCTCCTCCTCCAGGAAGTCCACGGCCATCGGCACGAAGGCGTGGGACACGGCGTCGTGCCACACGTCCGCCCGGTCGGAGGCGGACAGCGACGCGGTGGAGAGGGATGCGGTGGAGCGGGATGCGGTGGAGCGGGAAGGGGACACCGGGTTCCTCTCCGGTCGACGGGTCATCGGGACACCGGGCCTGGGGTGTCCGGCCGGGTGGCCGGCTCGGCGCCGCCGCGGGTGTCGCGCCACCGGCTCGGCGAGACGCCGTACGAGGCGCGGAAGAGCCGGCTGAAGTGGGCCGGGTCGGTGAAGCCCCATCGCTGGGCCACGCCGGAGACCGTGCTGTCACCGCCGTCCTCGCGGGTGAGCTCCTCGGCGCTCTCCTGGAGCCGGCGGCGCTGGATCAGACGGCTGACGGTGGTCCCCTCCCCTTCGAAGAGCTTGTGCAGGGAGCGGACGGAGATGGCGTGCGCGGCCGCGATGGTCTGCGGCCCGAGTTCCGGATCCTTGAGGTGCCGGTCCACGTAGGCGTGGATCTCCCGGATCCGGGTGTGCCGGGAGTCCTCCGTGCGGGAGTCCTCCGTGGCGGGCGTGTCACGGGCGGCCTGCTCGGTGACGAGGGTGGCCACCAGGTCGGTGACGTTGCGGGCCAGTCGGCCGGCGACGAACTCGGGGCAGTCCTCGGCGGTCTCGGCCAGGGTCAGCAGGGACTGCGCGACCAGGGCGGCCACCGGCCCGCCGGCATCGGCCACGGTGGCCGTCACCCGCGCCAGTTGCTCGTCCCGCGCGCCGAGGGCCCGGCGGGGGATCAGGCACGCCCTGACGTCCACTCCGTCCGGGTAGTCGACCACATGAGGGGTCTCCGAGTACCAGAAGGAGACCGCTCCCGCGGGGACCTCGGTCGTCCTGCCGTCCTGCCGCACCACGGCGCCGGTGGCCCCCATCACGGCGACCACGAAGAACCCCTCGGCCTGCCGGGTGCCACGGGCGATCTCCCGCGGGCCGCGGGTGTAGCACCGGGGGCCCGCCTCCGTCGTCAGGAAGAGCAGGTGCCCCAACTGCCGGGTCGTCATCCGGCCCGGGTCCGACGCAGGCTCGTACGAGGCGACCGTGAAGGGTACGGCGGCGACGGGGACGGCCCCGCTCCGGCGGCGGAGCGTGCTCCCGTCGTCCGGCTGCCCGGCCGTGTCGGTCACGGATGCCATCGGTCCTCTCCCTCCGCTCGACATGGCTTCCAGCATGGGACACGGGATGACTTACGTCGGCGGCAGGATGACTGTGAAGCGACTGTAGGTGATGTGTCGCCGAACACATGACCATCCGTGCACTCGAACCGTGCAATGCGCGCACCTACACTGCAACGGTCCAGGTCAGGGCACTGGCGCAGGCGCAGGCGCAGAGGAACTTCGGATGTCAGGCACCACACTGTTCGGCCGGGACGAGGAACTCGCGGCCGTCGACGCACTGGTCGACGCCCTGCCCGAGCGGGGCGACGCGCTGCTGGTCCACGGGGCCCCCGGGATCGGCAAGTCCGCCCTGCTGGACCACGCCGCCGCCCGGGCCGGGAGCGCCGGATTCACCGTCCTCAGGGCAGCGGGTGTCCGGGCCGAGACCGAGCTGCCGTTCGCGGGGCTGCACCAGCTGGCCCACACCATGACGGAGCGCATCCCGCACCTGCCCGCCGTCCAGGCACAGGCCCTGCTGGGCGCCTTCGGCATGGCGGAGCCGTCCGACGACGCCTCCGCGCCCCGGTTCTTCATGATCGCCCTGGCCACCCTCGGCCTGCTCGGCGAGGCGGCCGCCGAAGCCCCCGTACTGCTGGTCGTGGACGACGCCCAGTGGCTGGACGCGCCGACCCTGGACGTCCTCGGGTTCGTCGCACGCCGCGTCGGCGCCGAACCGCTCGGTCTGCTCCTCGCCGTGCGCGACGACCGTACGGCCAGGCGGGGCGTCCCCGACATCCGCGAGCTGCACCTCGGGCCCCTGGCCCCGAGCGCGAGCGACGCCCTGCTGGACGCCCGCAGTCCCGGCCTCGACCCGGGGGCGCGCCGCCGGGTGGCGCGGCTGTCGGCCGGCAACCCCCTCGCACTGATCGAGCTCCCCCTCTCCCCGGCGGCGGACGCGGAGCCCACGGCGTCCGTGGGGTCGCCGGTGCTCCCCCGCACCGCCCGGCTCGAGCGCGCCTTCTCCTCGTGGCTGGCCGACCTTCCGTCCGACACCCACCAGCTGCTGCTGGTCGCCGCCACCACCGACGACGGTGCGCTGACCGAGGTGCTCGCCGCGGCCGCGGCCCTGACCGGCGCCGAGGTCTCCGCGCTGCCGCTGGAGCCCGCCGTGGCCGCCGGCCTGGTGCGTGTCGACGGGTTCAGGATCGCCTTCACCCACCCCCTGGTGCGCTCCGCCGTCCTGGGCTCGGCACCGCTCGCGGACCGTCTGGCCGCCCACGGCGCGCTCGCCGACACCCTCCGGGGACACCCTGACCGACAGGCGTGGCACCGGGCCTCGGCCGGCGGCCGTCCCGACGAAGCGGTGGCCCGGCAACTGGACCGGGTGGCTCTCGGGGCGCGAGAGCGCGGTGCCGTCACGGCGGCCCTGACGGCGCTGGAACGCGCCACCGCGCTGAGCGAGGACCCTTCGGGACGGCGGGCGCGCCTCCTCGGTGCCGCGGAGCTGTGCTTCGAACTCGGCCGGGCGGATCGCGTGTCAGCCCTGGTGCAGCAGGCCGAATCGCTGGGCCCGGACGTGCTGGAGCGGGCCCGCGTCGTCCTGCTGCGCGAGTGGCTGGAGTCGGAGTCCGACACGAGCACGTCCCGGATCCACCTGCTGATCGCCACGGCGGAGCAGGCCGCCGAGGCCGGCGATCCCGAACTCGCGTTGCGGCTGCTGCGCGTGGCCGCGTGGCGTTGCTGGTGGGCGGACCCGGGGCGGGAGCTGCGGGAGCGCGTCGTGACGGCCGCCGAGCGGCTGCCGGTCCCGGAACTCCACCCGGACCTGGTGTGCACGCTGGCGGGGGCCGCCCCGCTGGAGGCGTCGGCGACAGTGATCGACCGGCTGCGGCGCCTCGAACGCGAGGGCGGGTACGACGTCGTGGCCGCCGCCACCCTGGGCAACGCGGCCATCATGGTGAACGGGTTCGACCATGTCACCGGCTTCGCGCGCCAGGCGGCGGACGGACTGCGTCGTCAGGGGCGTCGGGGCCCGCTGACCAAGACGCTGGTGCTCCTCGCCCTCGCCACCGTGCACACCGTCGACTGGGAGACCGGGCTCCCGGCGGCCGCCGAGGCGGCACGGCTGGCCGAGGAGACCGCGCAGCCGCGCTGGCTGACCGGTGCCCGGGTGGCGAAGGCACAGTTCGCCGCGCTGCGCGGCGACCTGGACACCGCACTGGTCGCGATCGGCGAGGCGGAGGGCCAGGGGCTGACCGTGGTCGACCCCTCCAAGCTCGCGTACATCCAGATCGCCCGCGGCCTCATCGCCCTCGCCGCGGGTCGGCACGCCGAGGCGTTCTCCTGCGTCTGGCGGGTCTTCGACCCGGCCGATCCGTCCTACCACCCGTTCATGCAGACCATGGCCATCGCCGAGTTGGCCGAGGCCGCCACCAGCGAGGACCAGCGCGCCATGGCGAAGGCCGCCCTGCGACACCTCGTCACGTCCGTCGGGGCGAGCGAGGTCCAGATGATCCGGGTGAGCCTGGGATTCGCCCAGGCTCTGCTCGCCGACGACGAGGACGCCGAGGAGCGGTTCCGGGCGGCCTTCGACCTGGACATGTCCCGGGCGCCCTTCGTCCGTGCCCGGCTCATGCTCGCCCACGGCACCTGGCTCCGGCGCCACCGCCGGGTGACGGAGGCCCGCACTCCGCTGCGGATCGCCCGGGAGTCCTTCGAGGCCATGGGCGTGGAGCCCTGGCGTGAACGGGCGGCCCAGGAGCTCCGTTCGGCGGGCGAGGGCAGCAAGAGCCAGGGCCGCCCCGACCGGGACCTGCTCACGCCCCAGGAGGTCCAGATCGCCCAGCTGGCGGCGCGGGGCCTCTCCAACAAGGAGATAGGCCGGCAGCTGCACCTGTCACCCCGGACGATCGGTGCCCACCTGTACCGGATCTTCCCGAAGCTCGGGATCACCTCCCGCAGCCAGCTGAGCGACAGGCTGGACGAGCCGTCGGCCTGACCGTCGACTCCGGGCCGCGCACCCACGTCGGCGGGCAGCGGACGGGAGAAGAGGTGGAGACAGGAATCGAACCCGTCTGAACGGCCCTGCAAGCCGTCGCCTCACCACTCGGCCACTCCACCGCGACACCGGTGGAAACATTACACGGGCATGAACCGGAAACTCTCCGGAAGTGGCCTTTCTTCACTCCGGAAGGCTCTTAGTGGGTCTAGTGCTATTTCTTCCGACATGGCCTCGAAAGGCTCCGGAGGCCCGCGCGGGGAAAGGCCGGTTGCGCTAGCCTGTGCCGATATCTCCAACCCGATGGGATTTCATTGATGGCCGTCGAGGAATCACGGTTCCCCCGAACCGCGGAGCTGCGCTGCGAAACCGCCGCGAACCGGTGCCAGTACAAGAGCCTGCCCCTGCGCGACCTCCCCCCGCTCGGTGTCGTGCGCCGCGCCCGGATCGCCCGCGAGGGGCTGCGTGAGCGCCGCGACGGCGTTCCGGCGCCGGGCCGGCCCTCCCGCTTCGCCGAGGGGGACTGGGTCCGGGTGAAGGACGAGGCCGCGGTGCGCGCCACCCTCGACGACAGGGACCGCCACCGCGGCCTGTGGTTCACCGCCAGCCAGTGGTCGTTCTGCGGCGGCGTCTACCGGGTCGACCGCGTCGTGCGCCGCATGGTCGACGACCACTACCGGGTGCGGCGCCTGTCGGGCACCGTCGCGCTGGCCGGCGCCACCTGCCACGGCGCCGACGGGACCCAGGGCTGCGGCATGGACTGCGCGCTGCTGTTCCGCGACGAATGGCTGGAGCCCGCCCCCGCGCCGGCCCCCGCCGAACGGCCCGTCACGCTGTGGGCGACGGTGCGCAGCCTCGCGGAGATCCGCGCGACCCTGGGCCCCGACGGGCGTCTGCACGGCGTGCCCTTCCAGGCGGGGATGGAGCGCCACGCCGGCACCCGGCACGGTGCCACCGAGTTGCGTCACCGGTCCCTGGTCTGGTGGCAGTACCCCGCCGGGGGGCGGTGGTTCATCCTCGACGGGCTGCGCTGCGGGGGTGAGCCGCTGACCGCGGGCTGCGACCGCCGGTGCGCGCTGCTGTGGCACGAGTCCTGGCTGCGCGTGGAGCCCGCCGCGGGGGCCGGCGCGGATCCGACCGTGGGATCCGCCGCCGTCCCCCGCTGAGCGGCCGCCCCCACCGGGCGGCCGTCCGCGGCCGTCCGCGGCGGTCAGCGCCGCCAGCGGTCGCGCACCAGCTTCGCGGCCAGGTGCAACGGTCCGTCCCGGTCGCCGACGTAGCAGCGGGGAAGCGCGTACTCCCCGCTGTGGGCACCGGGGCTGACCGCGCACGC
Organism: Kitasatospora sp. NPDC001095; assembly: GCF_053598615.1. Lineage (NCBI taxonomy): Bacteria > Bacillati > Actinomycetota > Actinomycetes > Kitasatosporales > Streptomycetaceae > Kitasatospora > Kitasatospora sp. NPDC001095. The sequence goes on from NZ_JBSFKQ010000001.1 coordinate 35,238, forward strand.
GTGGTCGTAGCCGGCCTCGGCCACCGCCTCCACCGCGGCGGCGTCGAGCGAGCCGTACGGGTAGCAGAACCCCGCGACCTCCCGGCCCGTGAGGTCCTCCAGGACGTGGCGGCTGTCGGTGACCTGGGCCTCCAGGTCCCGCGCGTCCAGGCCCGCCAGCCGCCGGTGCGTCAGCCCGTGCGAGCCGATCTCCATCCCGGCGGCGGCGGCCTCACGGACCTGGCGCGCCGTCATCAGCGGCTTGCGCGGGCCCTGCCGGTCCCAGTCGTTGTAGCCGCCCAGCCGGTCGGCCACCACGTAGACCGTCGCGGTGAAGCCGTGCTCCGCCAGGGCGGGCATGACCTCCTCCACGAAGTCGCGGTACCCGTCGTCGAAGCTGAGCCCCACCATGCCCGCCGCGGCGCCGTCCCGGTGGGCACGCATCAGGGTGCCCACCGACACCCCGCGCAGGCCGCGGGCGGAGAGCCACCGCAGCTGGCGGCGAAACCGTGCCGGATCGACGGTGATCAGATAGGGATCTTCGAGCGCCGGCGCCACCGAGTGGTACATGAGCGTCCACGGAAAGCCGCCCGCGACTGCGCCGGGCCTCTTTTCCGAACTAATACGCGGCTGAATGATTCGCATGTTCCGCTCCAGCTGTCCGATGGCACCGACTGTGCGGGGGGACCCCGAGGAAATTGCATTCTGGCAGCGCCGGACCCGGCTTCATTCCGCGCCGGGCGGCGCCGCGCCAATTCACCCGGATGCCGGATCGGGAATCGCCTGCCGAAAGCCCGGCCGGAACGGCCCGGACACGACGCCGGGGCCGGCGGGGGCGGACTCGGGAGCCGTGCGGGGACTCGGGCGAGGTGCGGGGACCCGGCGACCCGGCACGGCGCGCAGCCGGGCGGAGCCCGTCGCACCCGGGCCCGTCGCCGTACGCCCTCCCGGCCGTCGCCTGCCACCGCATCCCCGCCGCCTCCGTCGCAGGACCGCGCGGAAGGTCTGCTTCCAGATTGTGACGTGCTCCTGTCTAGTTCGTCTCCGTCCTGGTGTGGTGGGATGAGGCCTTACGGGGATGAACCGCTGACGGGGGTGTGTGCTGGTGCTGAGTCGATGGCTGCGGGAGCTGGACGGGGACGCGGCGTGCCTGACGGCCGTGGGGCTGGTACGGCTGGGGGCCGAGGACCGGCTGAGCACGGAGGGCGAGTCGACCACCTGGGTCGGCGGGGTGCGGGCGGCCTCGTTCGCCGATGCCTGGCTGGCGTTCGGGGACGGGTCCGCGGCCGGGCTGCGGGCGTCCGCGCCGGCGGTGCTGCGGGCCGTGGTGGCCCGGGCCGCGGAACTGGTGCTCCGCCGCTGCCGGGAGGACGGGCCGGCGGCGCTGGAGTGGCTCGGGCAGCGCTCGGCGGAGGCCCGCGAGCAGGCGCAGCGGGCCGGCTCCTCGCACCCGGCGGAGCCCTGCGCGCTGACCCTGGTGTGGCACGGGGTGCGGGCGCTGACCGCCGAGGACGGGCCGGGCCACGTCGACCGGGTCGAGGAGCGCGCCGAGGCGTACGTACGGGAGCACCGCCGCCGCCGGGACACCCTGGCGCTGGTGCTGTGCTGCACCGGGATCGCGGCGTCCGCGCTGGTGGAGCTGTGCGAGGGCGATCCGGAGCGGGTGGCCGACTGGCTGGAGCAGGACGCGGCGCGCTGCATGCCGCGCGGCGGCCGGGTGCCGCTGTGGGTACCCGGCCGGCCCGCTCAGCCGGCCGGCTGAGCGCGGCGACGGGCCGAGCGCGGCGGCGGGAACCGGGCGAGCGCGCCGGTCAGGCCGCGGCGAGCAGCCGGGCGACCTCCGTCATGGTCGGCCCCAGCGGCAGGTCGAGCCGGAGCGCGGCGAGTTCGTCCCCGCGCGTCGCCCCCTGGTTGACGATCGCGACCGGCAGGCGCGACCGGGCGGCGCGGCGGACGAAGCGCAGCCCGGACAGCACCGCCAGGGAGGAACCGAGGACCACCAACGAGTCGGCCGCGTCGACCAGTTCGTAGCAGCGCTCGACCCGGGGCGGCGGGACGTTCTCGCCGAAGAACACCACGTCGGGCTTGAGCACCCCGCCGCAGTCCGCGCAGGCGACGACCCGGAAGCCGTCCACCGCGGACTGCGGCAGCCGTGCGTCACCGTCGGGCCGCAGCCGCGCCCCGGGCCGACGGAAGCCCGGGTTGAGCTCCTCCAGCCGCCGGTCCAGCTCGGCCCGGGCGCAGGTGCGGCGGCAGTCGAGGCAGACCACCCGGTGGAGTCCGCCGTGCAGCTCCACGGCCTCCCGGGTGCCGGCCGCGTGGTGGAGGCCGTCCACGTTCTGGGTGATGACCGCCGCGACGTGCCCGGCCCGGTGCAGCCGCTCCACCGCGTGGTGCCCGGCGTTGGGCCGGGCCCCGGCGATCGCCGGCCAGCCGGTGTGGCTGCGGGCCCAGTAGCGGCGCCGGGCGTCGGCGCTGCCGGTGAACTCCTGGTACGTCATCGGGGTGCCGCTGCGGCGCCGGCCGGTGGCGCCCCGGTAGTCGGGGATGCCGGACTCGGTGGACAGGCCCGCCCCGCTGAGCACCACCGCGCCGCGCCGGTCCAGCAGCCGTACCAGGGCTTCCAGCCCCTCCTCCGGCGGGACGGCGGCCTGACCGCCCGGATGTTCGAACGCGTCCATACCGTCGAGGTTAGACCGCCGGGCCGCGGCCACCCGGCCGAGCGCATCGGCCGGGGCGTGCCCCAGCGTGGTCTTGCCCGCCCCCGGCGGAGCGCTCACGACGAGCAGCTGCGGGCGTCGGTGCGCGGTCGGGCGTCGCGTCATGCCCGGCGGGCCCAGGCGGAGATCATCGGGGCGGTGGCCAGGTCGAGGCGGCCGGCGGCGACGTTGGCCAGGTGGCGGTCGATCTCCTCGTCCGTCGCGAGGCCTTCGGCCACCAGCAGCCGGCGGATCTGCCGGACGGTCGCGTCCTCCAGGACGGCGCAGGCCGGCGAGGTGATCGGGAAGTACGCGTCGGCCTGGACGTCGATCAGGCCCGCTTCGCGCAGCGCCCTGGGCAGCGTCCGGCCGTACGCGAGGTCGGCGCCGCGCCCGGCCAGCAGGGTGCGGAAGCCGGACCGCAGTCGGTTGGCGAGGCGCTCGTCGGGGCCGGACTCGTCCGGGCAGAGCAGCGGTTGCAGGGCCGGGTCGGCGTCCTCCAGCAGCAGCCGGCCGCCGGGGCGCAGCGCCCCCACCATCCGGCGCAGGGCCTCGGCGCGGTCGGCGACGTGTACCAGGACCAGCCGGGCGTGCACCAGGTCGAAGCCGCCGGGCGGCGGCGGGTCGGCCGCCACGTCGTGGCGCAGCACTTCGATCACGCCGCCGGCAGCGGGGGCGGTCCAGGAGACGTCGATGTCGGTGGCGACCACCGCGCCGGTCGGGCCGACGCGTTCGGCGAGCCCGAGCGGCACCGAGGGGCCGCCCGCGCCGACCTCCCAGCAGCGCATGCCGGGGCCGATGCCGAGGGCGTCGACATGCCGGAAGGTCACCGGGTCGAACAGCTCGGCGAGGGCGCCGAAGCGGATGCCCGCCTCGGTCTGCCGGTTGTCCAGGAGGTAGCCGTGGTCGCTCTCGTGCTCAGCCATGGCGGGATTCTCGCAGGCGGGCGGGGCGGCCGGGCGCCGGGCTCGGGGCGGCCGCCGGTCAGGCGCCGGGGCGGCCGGCCGCCCCTTCAGGCGAAAGCCTTGACAGCACTGCTTGTTGACGAAAAGTCAGTAAGTTCCGCCCATCGCCTTGACGGCGCGCGGTCACGCCTGGAACGTATGGAACCCGGAAACGCCGCGCGCTCCCCGGTCCCCACCGCTCGGGAGCCCGCGAGAGGACGTCTTCTCGCCCCTCACCGAGGAAGAGGTTTCCCATGCGCTTCAGCCGCCACCTTGCCGTCACCGCCGCCGTCTGCGCGACCACCGCGCTCGCGCTGGCCGCCGTACCCGCCTCCGCGTCGCCGGGGGCCCTCGCCGCCGGCCCGGTGCTCACCACCGGGAGCGCGGGCGGCACCGCCGTCGCCGTGGGCGACGCGCTCTCCGCACCGCTCGCCTCGGGCACCAAGGCGACCTTCTACTCGACCGCGACCAGCACCACCGGTGTCACCTGCGCCACCTCCCAGCTCTCGGCCTCGGTGCTGAGCAACCCGGCGGCGCCGGGCAGCGCCACCGCGTCGCTGACCGGGCTGACCTTCGGCTCGTGCACCGCGAACGTCACCGGGGTCACCTCGGTGCGCAGCCTGACGGTCGGCAACCTGCCGTACGGCGTCACCGTCTCCGACGCGCCCGGCCTGCCGGTCACCCTGACCGGCGGGTCCGCCGGGACGATCCAGGCCACCGCGGTGCTCGACACCTGGTTCGGCACCATCACCTGCTCCTACCAGCTGAGCGGCGCCTTCACCGGCAGCGCCGACAACACCGCGCACAGCCTGGCGTTCCGCACCGAGCACTTCGCCAAGAGCGCCGGCTCGACGCTCTGTCCGGGCGACGGCTACTTCTCCGCGGCGTACGGCCCGGTCGCCGACGCCGGCCAGCCGGGAAGCCCCGTGGTCGTCGTCAACTGACCTCGCCCACAGGACCACCGGGTTGGGCGCGGCGGCGCTGCCGCGCCCACCCCGGCAGCCGCCGGGCCCGGGGCACGCCGAGCTCCCGGGCGGTGGCCTGGACGCAGCAGCCGCCGGAGACGGATGACAACGGGACGGATTTCCGCGGGCCACCGGTCGGCCCGTGCGGCCCGGCCGCCCGCTCAGGCCCCGGCCTCCCGGTGCCGCCACCGCACCGGGTCCGTCGCCCTCGCGGCCGCCGCCGTGCCCGGTGCGGTCCTGGCCGGCGCCCGGTAGCCAGCGGTGGAGAGCACCAGCATCTCGTCGGCCCCCGGCTGGAACTCGTAGGCCACCCGCTCCACCCGGCTGGGGACGCCGAGCTCCGCGAGTTCCGCGCGCAGCGATCCCAGCCCCTCGTAGCGCGCTCCGGTGTCGTACACCACCAGCGGGAAGACCCGGACCTCCCGGCGCGCGACCCGGGCGAGCTCCAGCAGCCCCGCCCGCTGGAACTCCCCGCCCAGCCGGTTGCCGTACGAGAACAGCAGGTACGAGCAGAGCGCCAGGTCGAAGGAGTCGTCGGCGAAGGGGAGCGCGGGCAGCGAGCCGGCCACGTAGCGCTCCGGGCGGGCGGCGATGTCGGCGCCGAAGGCGCGGGCGTTGGCGGTCCACCGGCGGATCATGTCGTCCGCGTCGGCGTACCAGGACCAGACGTACCCCGCGGTCTCCTTCACCAGCAGCTCGCGCTTGAACGCGGTCTCCCGCTCCACCAGCACGCCCAGCTCCTCGCGGTGCTCGGCGTACTGGCGGTCGACGGCGACGGCGTCGACGCCGAGCCGCCCGGCCTCGGCGACGAAACTCGCCGCGCCGGCCGGGCAGTCCAGGATGCGCTGCTCCAGGTCGCGCTCGGTGAGCGCGAACATCGCCCGGTACTCCGCGAAGGAGCGCGCGCTGACCAGCACGGCTCAACCCCTCCCGACGAACGGCATGGTGGTCGGCAGCACCACCAGGGACTGGATGGTGGTGTCCGGCGGCTGCGAGGCCATCAGCACCAGGGCCTCGGTGAAGCGGTCCACCGGGATGGTCGCCTCGACGGCCATGGTCCGGTCGGCCTGCATGGCGGCCGGCTGCGGGCCGCCGTCCACCGGGGTGACGTTGCCGACGTCGATCTGTCCGCAGGAGATACCGTACGGCCGGCCGTCCAGGGCGAGCACCTTGGTGAGGCCGAGGACGGCGTGCTTGGCGGCGGTGTACGCGATCGAGTTGGGGCGTGGCACATGGGCGGAGGGCGCGCCGTTGTTGATGATCCGCCCACCCTGCGGGGTCTGGGCGCTCATCACCCGGAAGGCCTCACGGGCGCAGAGGAAGCCGCCGGTGACGATGGTGTCCAGCACCCGGTTCCAGTCCTCGAACGGGGTCTCGGTGATCGGCCGGCGCGGGGCGGCGGCGCCCGCGTTGTTGAAGAGCAGGTCCAGCCGGCCGTACCGGGCGAGCACCGTGTCGAAGAGCCGGGCGACCTCCTCCGGGCTGCGGATGTCGGTCGGGACGGGCAGCACCCGGTCGGCCCCGGGGCCGGCCAGGGCCGCGGTCTCCTCCAGGGCGTCCTTGCGGCGCCCGGCGACGACCACCGTCCAGCCGGCCGCCAGCAGGGCCAGCGCCGAGGCCCGGCCGAGCCCGCTGCCCCCGCCGGTGACGATCGCCACCCGTCCGTGCGGTGCGGTCCCGCCGCCGCCCTCCCCCGTGGTCGTCACGGCGCCCACTCCTCCCCCTCGTTCACCCAGATCCGCAGCATCCGCCGGGAGTACGGCCCGGGCTCGTCGACGAACGGCGAACGGCCGTGCAGCACCCGGCTGTTGCGGATGATCAGCAGGTCCCCGGCGGCCATCGGCAGCCCGAAGGCGATCTCCGGCCGGTAGAGCACCTCGTCCAGCACGCCCAGCGCCTCCCACTGACGGTCCGTCAGGTCCGGCCCGCCGCGGTCGGGGGAGGAACGGACCGTACGGGTCTGGTAGTAGCAGCCGATCGTCCCGTCCTTGCGGTCGTACAGGATGGGGGTGACCACCACCTGCGGACCGGCCCGGCCACTGCGTTCGAAGGTCCAGTCCTCACGGAGCGTGGTCAGCGCGTCCGGGCGCTCCCGCTGGATCAGGTCGTGGACGTGCCGGGCGCTCGCCAGCTTGGTCAGCCCGCCGCCGTCGAAGGCGGGCCGCAGGCAGAGCAGGACCAGTAGGTCGCAGGTGTCGCAGTGGAAGCCCAGTTCGGTGTTGCCGTCGCCGTCCTGGTCGTGCAGCACCGAGGTGAGGTCACCACGCCCGTTCTGCGGGACGATCCGGCCGAAGTCCCGCAGCAGGAAGGAGAGCACCTCGGTGATCTCCTGCTCCGGGCGGGCCGGGTCCACCAGGCCGCTCACATGGGCGACGCCCACCGAGTCGGCGGCTTTCCGGACGAACTCCCGTAGTCGGGCACGCACTTCCTCGGCCGCGCCCCAGCGCCCGGCCCGCGCGTCGGCCCAGAGCAGCCGTCGCTCCCGCTCCCCCAGCGGGAGCGACCAGAGCTCCCGCCGGGCGTCCAACTCCAGGCTGCTCCAGCCGATTTCGGTCACCGCATCCATGTCCTCTCCTTCCTACCGGCCGCCGGCCGCGACGGCCTTCGCCCACAACTCCAGGCCCTCGTCGATCTGTTCGGCCGTGACGACCAGCGCCGGGATCATCCGGACCACGTTCAGGTGGATGCCGCACAGCAACAGCAGCAGGCCGTGCTCGGCCGCGGACTGCTGGGCGCGCCGGGCCGCCTCCGGGTCCGGGGTGCCGTCCGGGCGGCAGAACTCGCTGGCGGCCATCAGCCCGAGCCCGCGGACGTCGGCGATCCCCGGCGTCCCGGCGGCCACCGCCCGCAGCCCGGCCAGCAGCCGGGTGCCCTGCTCGGCCGCGTTCTCGACCAGCCGCTCCTCGCGCAGCACGTCCAGGGTCGCCAGGGCGGCGGCGCAGGCCACCGGGTTCCCGCCGTACGTGCCGCCCTGCGATCCCGGCCAGGCGCGCCCCATCAGCTCGGCGGGCGCGGCGATCGCGGACAGCGGGAAGCCGCTGGCCAGGCCCTTGGCGGTGATCAGGACGTCGGGGAGCACCCCGCTCTCGTGCTCGTGGGCCCAGAACCGGCCGGTGCGGCCGAAGCCGGTCTGCACCTCGTCCACCACCAGCAGGATCCCGTGCCGGTCGGCCCGCTCCCGCAGCCCGGCCAGGAAACCGGGCGGCGCCGGGACGTAGCCGCCCTCGCCGAGCACCGGCTCGACGAACATCGCGGCCGTCTCGGCGGGCGCGGAGACGGTGGCGAGCACCTCGTCCAGTCCGCGCAGGGCGTGCGCCACCGCCTCCTCCTCGGACAGTCCGAGCCGGAAGGCGGCCGGGAAGGGCGCCACCGCGACCCCGGGCATCAGCGGGCCGATGCCGGCCCGGAACCGGGTGCCGGCCGTGGTGAGCGAGGCCGCGCCCATGGTGCGGCCGTGGAAGGAGCCCTCGAAGACGATCACGTTCTGCCGGCCGGTGGCGTGCCGGGCGAGCCGCAGCGCGGCCTCCACCGCCTCGGTGCCGGCGGTGGCGTAGAACAGCGAGTCCAGACCGGCGGGCAGGACCTCGCCCAACCGCTCGGTGAGAGCGAGGAGTCGGTCGTGCAGCACGGTGGTGTACTGCCCGTGGATCAGCCGGCCGGCCTGGTCCCGCACGGCCTCGACCACCTTCGGGTGACAGTGGCCGGTGCTGGTCACCCCCACGCCGGAGGTGAAGTCGAGGTGGCGGCGGCCGTCGGCGTCGTAGAGGTGGAGTCCTTCGCCGCGGACCGCGACGACCGGGGTGGCCTGCTTGAGCACTGGGGAGAGCCGGGACACGGGGCCTGCCTTCACGGGTTGGTCCTGCCTTCACGGGTGTCGTCTCGGATGTCGTCACGGCTGCCGTGACGGGTGTCGTGACGCGCGTCGTCACGGCTGTCGCGTCGGGCGTCGTCACGGGTGGGCGGGGTCGGACCGACGGGCGGCAGGTAGCCGGCCTCGGCGGCCCAGGTGAGCGCGGCCGACCACCACCGCCGGGTCGGCGCGGCGAAGCGCACGCCCAGCCGGTCGAGCACCGCGGTGGTGTACGCGCTGTCCACCAGGACGCGGCGCTCCTCCTGCGCCGCCCAGGCGGCGGCCACCCGGGCGGCCGTCGGGTGGCGGCGCTCGGCCCGGGCGAGGGCGGCCGCGAAGGCCTCCTCGTCGGTGAGCCGCACGGGGTGGCCGTGCCCGGCCAGCCACCGCACCAGTTCGTCGTGCGGGACGGCGTGCGGCGACTCCACGTGGTACGCGCCGGGCACGGCGTACCGGTCGAGGGCGATCGCGGCGATCCCGGCGGCCACCGTGTCCACGTACGAGAACGCGAAGGCGGTGTCCGGCCGGCTCGGCGCGGCGCCGGCCAGCAGATAGCCGCGGATCAGCTGGTAGATCCGGTTGTCCCCGGCGTTGGCCTGGAACGCGCCGGTCCGGCTGTGCGCCGCGATGTGGCCGCTGCGGTGCAGGTAGGCGGCGTGCCCGCCCGTCGCCCAGGCCCGGACGGCCAGCTCGGCCCGGTACTTGGTCCGCTCGTACGGGGTGCGGAAGTGCTGGCCGATCTCCAGGTCCGCCTCGCTGAAGCGACGCGGCGGGCCGTCCACCCCGCCCGAGACGGCGAGCGTGGAGACGTGGTGGAGCCGGGCGTCCGGGGCGTTCTCGCCGACCCAGTCGAGCAGCCGGCGCACCGCGAGGTGGTTGGTGCGCTCCAGCTCGTCGGGCGAGGCCACCAGCCGGACGTCCGCCGCCGCGTGCACCACCAGGTGGGCGCCCCTGACGAGTTCGCGTCCGGCCGGGGAGAGGCCGAGGCCGTCCCGGTCGACGTCCCCGGCGAGCGCCCGGACGGCGCCTCCGGCTGCGTTGTCGGCTCCGGCTCCGGCTCCGAGCCGTTCCAGCGCCGTGGCGTCGTCCGCGGCCCGCACCAGGCAGGTGACCTCGGCACCGCGCCGGACGAAGGCCTCCAGCAGGTGCCGGCCGAGGTAGCCGGTGGCGCCGGTGAGCAGCACCCGGGCGGGTTCGCGCACCGTCGCCCGGGCGGCGGTCGGGGAGACGCCGGGGTGCAGCAGCTGGCCGGAGGTGGACAGCGCCGCCCGGACGGGCGGCGCGGTGTCCGGCGCCTGCGCCTCGGCCGCCACGGCCCGGGCGAAGCGCCCGGTGATCCGCCCGGCGGCGGGGTGCGGCAGACCGGGCCGGCCGTACACCAGGTCGGCCACCAGCCGATGCTCCACCACCCGTGCGGTGAGGCGCAGTTCGTACAGCGGGTCGCCGCCGGCGCAACGGGCCGTGCCCGCCTGTTCGGCGGCGACGGTCCAGTTCAGCGCGGGCTCCTCGGGCAGCCGGAAGGTGCCGAGGAAGTTGAAGCCGACGGCGGGCCGTTCGCCGGGCACGTCCATCGGCCGGACGGGCGCCTCGCGCAGTCGCCGCGCCACGGTGTCCGGGGTGGCCCCGGCGTCCAGCTCGACGTGCTTGACGGCGGTGAACCAGCCGACGGTGTCCAGGAATTCACCCGGGTCGCCGACCGCGTCCCGGCCGTGGGTCTCGACCTCCACCGCGAGCCGGGGGCGGCCGTCGTCGCCGGTGACGGCCTTCGCGAAGGCGGCCAGCAGCACGGCCTCCAGCCCGGCCCCGGCGCCGTGCCGGGCGATCAGCCGGGCGGTGGCGTCCGGGTCGAGCGCCCAGCTGAGCGTGCCGGGCGCCTCGAACTCCGCTGCCGCTTCGGCTTCCCGGGCTTCCTCGGTCTTCTCGGCAGTGCGCTTCTCATTGCCGTCGACCTGCTGGGCATCGGGCGAGGCGAGCGCCGCCCAGGCGTAGAAGTCGGCCGTCGGCGGCAGGTCGACCGGCTTCCGGTCGAGCACCGCCCGGTACGCGTGCGCCAGATCGTCCAGCAGGATCCGCCAGGACAGTCCGTCGACCACCAGGTGGTGCGCGATCAGCGCGAGCCGGTCGTCGGTGCCGGGCGGGCCGGTGAACAGGTGGGCGCGCAGCAGCCGGCCCGCCGACGGGTCGAGGCTGCGGTGGAGTCCGGTGCAGACCCCGGCGACGGTGTCGGCGATCTCCCCGGCGGCGTTCGGGATCCGCGAGAAGGAGACCGGGTCGAGGTCGGCCACCGCCCGCGGTTCGCCGCAGCCGTCCGGAGTGACCGGCCGGCGCAGCGCCGGGTGCCGCTCCAGGACGCCCGCGACGGCGGCCGAGAGCGCCGCCGGGTCGACGGCGGTGCGACAGCGCAGCAGCACGGACTGGTTCCAGTGCCGCAGGTCCCGCGGCCTCCGCTGCCCGTACAACCAGCGCTGGGCCGGGGCGAGTCGGAGCCCGCCGGTGGAGCCGCGCGGGGCCGGGGCGGACGGCGCGGCCGGGACCGCGGCCGCCGCCAGGCCCTCCGCCGTCGGGTGCCGGTAGAAGTCCTCGTAGGCGACCCGCAGGCCGGAGCGCCGCAGGAAGGCGATGGTGCGCATGGCGAGAATGGAGTCGCCGCCGAGGCCGAGCACGTCGGCGCCCGGCCCGACCACGGGCAGGCCGAGGGCGCCCGCCCAGAAGCTCGCGATCTCCCCGACCAGGCCGCCCCCGGCGTCACCGCCCGGCTCCCCCGCGCCGGCCGCGCCCGACTCGGCCCGGGCCTCGACCAGTTCGGCCGCCAGCTCGGCCAGCCGCTGCCGGTCGAGCTTGCCGTTCGGTCCGACCGGGAACCGCGGCAGCACCAGGATCGGCTGCGGCACGGAGTAGCCGGGGAGCCGGTCCCGCAGGTGGGCCCGCAGCCCATCGAGCCGGTCCGAGCCGTCCGAGCCGTCCGACAGCCGTACGATGCCGATCAGTTGATGGCCGAGCGAGGTTTCCCGCAGCAGCGCCGCCGAGCGGGCGACACCCGGGTACCCGTCCATGGCCCGCTCGACCTCGGCGAGGTCCACCCGGTACCCGCGGACCTTCACCTGGCGGTCCACCCGGCCCAGGAAGACCAGGGTCCCGTCGGCCCGCCGGCGGCACAGGTCACCGGTGCGGTAGACGAGTCGGCCGTCGTGCCGGACGAAGCCGCGGGCGGTCTCGGTCGGCCGGCCGTAGTATCCGGTGGTCAGGCCCCGGCCGCCGATGAGCAGTTCGCCCACCGTGCCGTCCGGGGCCTCCCGGCCGGTGCCGTCCACCACGGTCAGCAGCACCTCGCCGATCGCGGTGCCGATCGGTACGGTCGGCTCCTCGGCGGGCAGCTGGCGGGCGGAGGTGACGAGGAGGCAGGCGGCGCCGACGGTGGTCTCGGTCGGGCCGTAGTGGTTGACCAGCCGCGCGGTGGTGCCGCCGTCGAGCAGGGCGGCGGCGAGCGGGCGGGGCAGCGCCTCGCCGCCGAGCAGCACGGTGTGCAGCGGCGGGGAGTCGGCCGGGCGGCCCTCCAGCAGGGCGGTCAGGTGCGAGGGGGTGGTCTTCAGCACGTCCACCCCGGCCCGGCGCAGCGAGGCCCAGAAGGCCTCCGGGTCGCGCACCTCGCGGTCCGGCACGAGGTGCACCGAACCGCCGGTGGCCAGGGCGAGCAGCCAGGAGGTGTGGCCGAGGTCGGCGGCCAGGGTGGTGACGTGCGCGGCGCACGGCGCGTCGGCCTCGGTGAGGTCGAGCCGCCCGGCCAGCGCCCGGGCGTAGTGCACGGCGTTGGCGTGGGTGACGGCCACCGCCTTGGGCTCGCCGCTCGACCCGGAGGTGAAGGAGAGGTACGCGAGGTCCTCGCCCCGCACCTCGGCCCGCGCCTCACTCCCTCCCGGCGGCAGGCCCGGCAGCGCCTCGACGTCGACCACCTCCCCGCCGAGCCCGCCCTCGGTGGCGAGCACCCGGGCCACCCGGACGGAGGCCAGCCGCCGGGCCAGGTCCGCCGCCGACCAGTCCGGATCGGCCAGCACGGCCGCCGCGCCGGAGCGCAGCACCCCGTGCAGCAGCACCAGCATCCGGGCGTCCCGGGGCCCGACCAGGGCGACCCGGTCCCCCCGGCCGGTGCCGGCGGCGGCCAGCCGGTCGGCGATCCGGTCGGCCGCGGCGTCGACTGTGCGGTAGTCGAAGCCGCGGACGCCGTCGGTCAGAGCGGTCCGGTCGGGGTGGGCCCGGGCGCGGTGGGCGAGCAGCTCGGGCAGCGAACGGGCAGGGCGGGCGGGGTCGGCCGGGTGGCCCGAGGACGCGGAGCGGACGTGCTGCGTCGCGGAGGTCACGCCGACTCGTCCCCCGTCCGGCCCGCCCGGGCGGGCTCGGCGACCACCGCCGGGTCGCCGACCAGGTAGCCGTCCAGCAGCGGCCGCTCGGGCAGCCGTCCGGCCAACTCCCAGGCCAGCATGCGGTGCAGGCCGTCGAGGTGGATCAGACCCGACCGGACCGCGAGGTCCCCGTAGTCGGAGTGGTCGACCGGGGAGGTGCTGAGGAAGAGGGGCGTGAACGGCGCCCGGCGCAGCAGCCGGAGCTTCGTCGCGCAGACCGGGTTGGCGGTGGCCCACGCCGCCCCGCCGGCGCGGACCCGCTCGGCCGCCTCGGCCACCGTCAGTCCGCAGCGCGGCACCAGTTCGAGCTCCCCGCCCTCGCTGAGGTGCCAGGGCAGCACGACGCCCAGGACGTCCGCCCGGGAGAGCCGGATCCGCCACCAGCCGCCGCGGATGCGGTCGGCGCGTTCGAGGTTCTCCTCGCCGTACATGTTGCTGTTCGCCTCGTGGGCCCGCTCCACCGGGTGGTCCCGCAGGTAGGCGTCGTGGACCTCGGGGTAGGCGACGGCGGTGACGATCTCCACGGCAGTGCTCCTCAGACGGTTCCGGTGTACTCGGTGCCGGCGTACTCGGTGCCGGACGGTCCGGTGCCGGCGTACTCGGTGCGCCCGGTACGCCCGGTACGCCCGGCACGGCTCGTGCCGGTGTACTCGGTGAAGTGCCGCTCCGCGAACAGCTCGGGCCACTGGCCGTCGGCCAGGTCCAGTTCGCGGGCCCGGGCGAGCATCCGCCGCCAGTACGGCTTCACCGGGCGCCAGCGCGCCCCCACCTGGCAGTAGGAGGCGTCGACGAAGTAGCGGGGCCGGCCCGGGCCTTCGGGCGCCGGCCGACGGGTGTGGAACAGCGCCGAGTTGAGCAGCACCGTCGAGCCGGGCGGCAGCCGGTCGATCACCACCTCGCCGGCCAGTTCCGCGGTGCCGTGGTGGGCGTAGGCGGACTTGTCGGCGGTGCGCAGGTGCGAGCCGGGCAGGACGGCCAGACTGCCGACCTTCCCGTCCAGTCCGCCGAGGTAGTGCAGCGCGTGGACCATCAGCAGCGACGGGTCGGAGCGGTCGTTGGGCTCGCAGTCGTGGTGCCAGGCCTTGCCCGGGATCCCCGGGTCCTGGCGGTCGCTGTGCAGGTGGTGGAAGACGAAGTCCGGCCCGAGCAGACGGGTCAGGGCGAGCAACAGCGGTGGGAAGGTGAGGAGTTCACCGTGGGCGGGAAGTTCCAGTTCCAGCAGCGGCGGCGGTCCGTACCGTAAGGGGTCGGCGCAGGCGGCGATCGAACGGGCCCGCAGACCCTCGTCCACCCACCGGTCGACCTCGGGGGCGAGCCGTTCGCGCAGCGCTTCCGGCAGCAGGCCGGGCAGGACCAGGTATCCGGCTTCCAGGAACTGGCGGCGGTGCTCGGTGTCGAGGGCCTCGCGCCCTCCGGGCGGCAGCGTCACCGAACCGATCCCCTCCTTCCGGTCGGCGGGGCACACACAGGAACGTGGCGCCACACGGCGTGGCACGGGCAGTGGAGGTACACGGCGTCATCCAGACCTCGGGTGGCGGCGGAGCGTCCGTCACAGGCGCCTCGGCCGCCACAGCTGAATCGCGATCACCACGAAGAGGCATGCGTTGATCACGCAAGGTAGTCCGCCTCAGGAGTATGAACCTGTCCTCGCGTCCACGACAAGGCCGATGCCAACCCGTGGACACCTTCCCGCCACCGTGCCGTTCAGCTCCGGCCACCACTCGCCTCCCGTCGCACGGGCAACTCCGCGCCGATCGCGCCCCGGTGATTCGCCGCCGCAACAGCGGATGCGGCACAGTGAGGTCATGAGCGACAGGACCAACCCCGCCCCCGGACCGGTCAGGCGCCGCCCGGTCCAGCAGCGCAGCCTGGAGCGGTACGGCCGCATCCTGGACGCCTGCGCCGGACTGCTGGACGAGGTCGGGGCGACCGCGCTCACCACCAAGGAGGTGGCCCAGCGCGCCCAGGTGCCGATCGGCACCCTCTACCAGTTCTTCGCCGGCAAGGAGGACCTGCTGGCCGCGCTCGCCACCCGCAACCTCGACCGCTACCTCGAGCGCCTGGACGCCCGGCTGGCCGCCGCCGCACCGGTCGGCCCGGCCGTCTTCACCGACCTCGCGGTGGAGGAGTTCGTGGCGATGAAGCGCGCGGTGCCGGGCTTCGGCCAGCTGGACTTCGGCCTGGCCGTCCCGGCCGTGCCCACCGACGTCCTGGACGACCGGCACCTGCTGGACACCGGCGTCGACAACAACACCGCCGTCGCCCTGCGGCTCCAGTCGCTCGGCGGCGAACTGTTCCGGGCGGGCGACCCGACCGCCACCACGCTCACCCTGCGGGTGGCCCTGGAGGCCGCCGACGCGGTGCTCAAACTGGCCTTCCGGGAGGCCCCGGACGGCGATCCGGCGCTGATCGCCGAGTGCAAGCGGTTGGTCCGCGGCTACCTCGCGCAACAGCCGTCCGCCCGCTGACGCCCACCCCGGGCGCCCGAGGCGTTGCGCACCCGCCGCCCCCGCAGCACAGTGGATAGCGGGAGAGGCCGCGCAGGCGGCCTGCACACGACCCGAGGGAGCAGACCATGCACGCGGCGGTAGGTGACCAGCTCCACATCCACAGCAGATCGGTGGGCATGGTGGACCAGAAGGGCGAGATCGTCGAAGTCCGCGGCACCGACGGCCAACCGCCGTACGTGGTCCGCTTCGAGGACGGCCACGAGGGCCTGATCTACCCCGGCCCCGACTGCAACATCGAACAGCGCCAGGGGGGACGCTGACCGACTCCCCCGCCACCTTGCCCCGCGCGAGGTGGTGAGGAGCGGTGTCCGCCCCCGCGACCCCGCTGCCCGGGGCGCTCGCCGGGCTCGCGCCACTGCTGGACCACTACGGGTACCTCGCGGTGGCGCTGCTCGTGCTGCTGGACAACTGCGGCATCCCGGTGCCAGGGCAGACCATCCTGGTGCTGGCCTCGGTGTACGCCGGCGCCGGGCACCTGGACTTCGCCGCCGTGCTGTTAACCGCGGCCGGCGCCGCCGCGCTCGGCAACAGCCTCGGCTACCTGATCGGCCACACCGGCGGGCGCGCCTTCGTCCACCGCTGGGGCCGCTACGTGCTGCTCACCCCGGCCCGGATGGAGCGCGCCGACGGCTTCTTCGCCCGGCACGGCGGCAAGGTGGTCACCGTCGCCCGCTTCGTGGACGGGCTGCGCCAGTACAACGGGATCATCGCCGGGACGGCGGAGATGCCCTGGCGCCGGTTCCAGCCGTTCAACCTGCTCGGCGCGGTGCTGTGGACGGCGGTCTGGGGCACCTTCGGTTACGTCGCCGGGGCCCACATCGGCACCGTCTACCACACGGCGCTGCGCTACCAGATCTGGTTCGCGATCGCTCTCGGCGTGCTGGTCGCCGCCCTCCTGCTGCGGCAGGTGCTGCGCTACCGCCGTCGGCGCCGCGCGGGCACCGACGGCCCCACGGACGGCTCCGAGGACGCCGGATCCGAGGACGGGTCCGAGGACGACGGATCCGAGGACGGGTCCGAGGCTCCTAGCTGAGCGGGAACACCTCGAACGACACCGCGAAACGCGTCCCCAGCCGGGTCCCGGCGCCCCGGCCGGCACCCTCCAGGAACTCCCGGGGCTCCGCCATCGCCCCGCCCAGTCCGGCCAGGTACGCCCGGTGCTCCTCCAGTGAGGCGACGCCCCGGTCGAAGGTGTCGGTGGTGTCCACCGCGTGCTTCGCCTCCGGCGAGGCCGCCGCCCAAATCTGCCGCACGCCGTTCCACGGCTCGTGGCCCTCGGCCAGCAGCTCGCGGAACACCCAGCGGTTCCCGGCGTCCCTGACCCCGTCCAGGGTGGCCCGCCCGACCGCGATGTGGTCGGCCTGGTTGAGGAACTCCCCGCCGTAGGTGTCCCGGAAGTTGCTGGTGATCACGATGTCCGGCCGGTGTCTGCGCACCAGCCGGGCGATGTCCCGGCGCAGCGGCAGCCCGTACTCGACCACGCCGTCCGGGTAGCCGAGGAACTCCACGGTCTCGACGCCGACCACGCGGGCCGAGGCGAGCTGCTCGGCCTCGCGCAGCGGGCCGCACTCGGCCGGGTCCAGCCCGTCGATGCCCGCCTCGCCGCTGGTGACCATCGCGTAGACGACCGTCTTGCCCTGCGAGGTCCAGCGGGCGACGGCCGCGGCCCCGCCGTACTCCATGTCGTCGGGGTGGGCGACGATCGCCAGCGCCGTCCGCCAGTCCTCGTCGACGGGCTCGAAGGACTCGGGGGCCAGCTCGCTCATGCTGCTCGTTCCTCTCGATGCGGCTCACGGTCGTCCGGGGGTCCGGCCGTGGACCATGATCCGGCGGCCGACTGGGAACTTACCCCGCGTCAGGTGGCGTCGAAGGGGCATGACCCGCTACCAGCTCGGCTTCGTCCACGCGGCACTCGCCCTGCTCATCCTGGAGACCGTCGCCGCCGTCATGCTGTTCCTCATCGCCTCCCCGATGATCGGCGGCCTCTCGTTGCGCCACGACACGTGGGACGTGCCGCTCGGCGTGCTGATCGCGTCGGTGGTGGGCGTGTCCGCCGTGCTCAACACGTGGGCGGTCAAGGCGGTGTCGCGGATGGGCATGGCGGGCGAGCGGACCGGGCGCCGCCGGCTGGCCCTGGCCGGCGCCGCGGTGGTCCAGCTCGGTCTGGCCGCGCTCGGCCTGCGGCACGAGAACACGCCGGCCGTCCTCTACCCGGTCGTGGTGCTGCTCCTCCTCGCGGCGCTGTCCGGCCGGCTTGCCTCTGACGCAGGGGTCAGGGGTTAGCGTCCGGGCACCCCGCGGCGGCACCGGCCGCCGCTCCCCTCGTTCCGAGGAGTGCCGCCATGGCCCTGCCCGCCACCGCCCGTGTCGTCCGGCTGACCGCCGCGCCGAAGGGGCTGCCCGCCCCCGGGGACTTCGCCGTGGCCGAGGAGCCCCTGGGCGCGCCCGGCCCCGGGGAGGTGCTGGTCCGCAACCGGGCCTTCCTGGTCTTCCCCGCACTGCGCACGCTGATCGGCGGCGCGGGCTCCGGCCTGCCGCTGCCGGGCATCGCCCCCGGGGACGCGCTGTTCGGGCCCGCCCTCGGCGAGGTGCTGGCCGCCCCCGGGGGCGGGCCGCTGCGCCCGGGCGACCTGGTCACCCACCTGTACGGCTGGCGGGACCACGCGCTCGCCCCGGCCGGGCGTTTCACCGCCGTCCCGGCGGACTTCCCGGACCCGCTCGCCCTGGTCTCCTCCGCCGCGGCCGGCTACGGCGGGCTGACCCGCTGCGCCGGGGTGCGCCCGGGCGACGTGGTGCTGGTGACCGGCGCGGCGGGCGCGGTCGGCACGGTGGCCGGACAGGTCGCCAGGCTGCTCGGCGCCGCCCGGGTGATCGGCACCACCCGCTCGCCCGCCAAGGCCGAGCGGCTGACCGCCGAACTCGGCTACGACGCCGTGCTGGTGCCCGGCGAGCGGCCGCTCGCCGAGCAGTTGGCCGGGGCCGCGCCGGACGGCGTCGACGTCGTGCTGGACCTGGTCGGCGGCGAGCAGCTGACCGCCGCCGTGGCCGCGGCCCGGCGCGGCGCCCGCCTCGCCCTGGTCGGCACCCTGGCCGGTCAGCTCGCCCCGGAGCGCCAGGGCGGCGACGCGCCGACCGTGATCGACGCGTTCCGGGTCGTCACCCTCGGTCTGAGCCTGCGCGGCTTCACCGTGCCGGACCACCCGGGCCTGGAGGCCGAGTGGCGGGAGCACCTGGCCGGCTGGCTGCGCGCCGGGGAGATCGTCCTGCCCCGGACGCCGGTGGCGGGCATCGACCGGGCCGCCGAGGCGTTGGCCGGAGTGTTCACCGGGAACACCTTCGGGACCACCCTCGTGGAACTCTGACCATCCGGTACGACGACCGGGTACGACGACCAGGGAGCGGGCATGCGGATCGGCGACGCGGCGGCAGGGGCGGGCACCACGCCCAGGGCACTGCGCTTCTACGAGCAGCGCGGCCTGCTCCACCCGCCGGCCCGCTCCGCCTCCGGCCAGCGCGAGTACGGCCCGGACGACGTCGCCCGGGTCCGGGTGATCCGCCAACTCCTCGCCGTGGGGCTGACGGTGGACGACCTGGCCAGCCGGGCCCACCGCCTCGACCTGCTCGGACAGGACCCGCCGGTCCGCTGCTCCGGCTCTCCCGGCCCGGACACCTTCGCCCCCGTAGTCCACGCCCGACTGGCCGCCCTGGACGTCGAGATCGCCCGCCTCACCGCGCTGCGCGCCAAGCTCGCCCACCACATCGCGACCGGCGGCTCGGACGTGCCGGCCGAGGCCTGACGGATGCGGGAAGCCCGTCCGAAGGATGCGGGAAGCCCGGCCGGCACCTCGCGACGGGGGTTGCGGGAGGTGCCGGACGGGCGTGCGGGGCGGATCAGGACGCGTCGGTGGCGAGTCGGCCGTCGGCGACCGGGGCGGCGGCGCCGTCCCGCCCGGTCCAGCCGATCCTGGTCGCGCAGAGGGAGACGACGGCCGCCGAGGCGGCGACGGCGGCCATGCCCCAGAGCAGGCTGGTGGCACCGGCGATGAAGCCGATCACGGCGGGGCCGGCCAGCAGGCCGGTGGTGCCCATGGCGGCGACCAGCGAGAGGGCGTCGGCGCCCTGCCGGGCCGCGGCGACGTAGACGCACGGGGTCACCGCGGCCACGCCGAGACCGACGCAGGCGAAGCCCAGCAGGGTCGGGACCACGCCGCCGACCGCCAGCGCGAGGGCGAGCCCGAGGCCGGCCAGCAGGCTGCCGGTGCGCACGATCCGTCCGTCGCCGAAGCGGGTGCGCCAGCCGTCCGCGAAGATCCGGGCGCAGACCATCATCACCGAGACCACCGCGATGCCCATCGGGGCCAGTCCGGCGCCGGCGTGCACGTAGTCCTTGAGGTAGAGCGCCGACCAGTCGTTCATGGCGCCCTCGGTGACGGTGCCGAACACCATCGCCAGGCCCATCCACAGGGTCGCGACGGTCGGCAGCACGAAGCCGCGGCGCTGCTTCTTCTCCGCCGATTCGCCGGTGTCTCCGGTGTCGCCGGCGTCGGCGGCACCCTCGGCGTCGGCCGCCGCGGCCGGGCCGTCCGCGAGCAGCCCCGGCCGGGCGGCCACCACCAGCACCGCGAGCAGCGCGGCGGCGAGCCCGAAGTGCACCGCCAGGGTGCCGGTGGCGGAGGTGACGCCCGAGGCCAGCAGCGCGGCGAGCAGCGAGCCGGCGCTGAAGGTGGCGTGCAGCCTGGACATCGTGGTCCGCTCGAAGCGCGCCTCGAGCGCGGCGCCCTGGGCGTTCATCGCGACGTTCAGGCAGCCGACCGCGACGCCGTCGAAGAACAGCACCAGCAGCGTGACCGGGTAGTTCGGCACCACCGAAAGGGCGAGCAGGATCACGCCGAGGGCGAGTGCGGACAGCACCGAGAGCAGCCGGGAGCCGAGCCGCCGCATCAGCACCGCGACCACGGGGAAGGACACCGCCGCGCCGATGCCGCAGGTCATCAGCAGGAGGCCGATCTGGGCCTCGCCCAGGTCGAGCCCGGCCTTGAGCGCGGGCACCCGGGAGACCCAGGTCGCGTACTGGAATCCGAGGACGAAGAACAGTGCGCCGATGGCCACTTGGGACCGGCGGAACTCGTCGCGAACGGGGGACATCGGTATCAGCCCACTTCGGCTCTGGGACGCGGCCCGGGGACCGGGTCGGTGGAGTGCGGCAGCGGCCGGGCCGGGACGGGGTCCAGCGGCATCGCCATGTAGACCGCCCGGGTGCCGTAGCTCTCGGGCAGTTCGATCTCGGGCCGGGCGCGGTAGCCCAGCGGGGTCCACAGCACGTGCGAACCGCGGACGGCGACCAGCGAGGCGGTGCGGTAGCCGGCCGCCCGGGCGGTCTCCTCCAGGTGCCGCAGCATCCGCAGGGCCAGGCCCCGGCCGCGCAGGCCCTCGGAGATCACCAGGTCATGGGCGTGCATGTTGGTCGGCCGCTCGCCCGCACCGGGCGCGGTCCCGCCCTCGTCCTCGCTGCGGCCGAGGTCCGGGCAGCGGAACAGCGGGTACGGCAGGGCGAGCAGGTAGCCGCCGAGGCCGCCCACGTGCTCCAGCACGAAGCAGGTGTCCGGCGAGGCGCGGTGCCGGGAGCGCAGGGCCTCGCGGCCCTCGGACAGGCCGCTGGCGGCGTAGGCGCGCTCCTCCAGCGCGACCACCTCGTCCCAGTCCTCCTCCCGGAGCAGCCGGATGCGGTACTCGCTCATGCGCTTCCTTCCTCGCGGCGCCCGCCGACGCAGGTGTACGGCAGCGGCGCGAAGCCGTTGAACCCCTGGGTGGCGTAGGCCGTGGCGTACGCGCCGCAGGAGTGGATCCAGACCGGGTCGCCGGAGCCGAGCGCGCGCGGGACGCGCACCAGGCCGTCCTCCTGCGCGTACGCGTCGTCGCTGTCGCAGGTCGGGCCGGCCACCACGGCGTTGACGAACCGGCCGCCGGGGTGGGTGGGGAACTCCAGCCGGTACTGCAACTGGTCCATCTCGTACAGGCCGTTGAACTTGCCGCAGCTCAGGTAGAGCCAGTCGTCCCTGGTGCCGTCGAGGCGGCGGCGGGAGGTGAGCCGGGAGACGTGGGCGCGGATCGCGCCGTGGTCGGCGACGAGGTGGCGCCCGGGCTCCAGCAGGAACTCCAGCGGCCCTGCGTTGACGGCGCGCAGCCGTTCCATGCCTTCGCGGATCACCGCGAACATCTTGTCCAGTGGCGGGTCGAGCGGGCGGCCGCCGCGGTCGAGGACGCCGAGGGCGGGCAGGCCGCCGCCGAGGTTGATCCGGGTGGGGATGATGCCGCGCCGGTTGAGTGCCTCCAGCACGGCGGCCAGCGAGTCGATCGCCGCGGCCCAGGCCTCGGCGGTCATCTGCTGGGAGCCGACGTGCACCGACAGGCCGGAGGGCACCAGCCCGGCGGTGCGGGCTTCGTCGAGCACCCGCAGCGCATCCTCGGGCGAGCTGCCGAACTTGTGGCTCAGGCCCCACAGGGCGCCCTCGCCGCTGGTCGCGATCCGGCAGAACACCCGTGCGCCGGGGGCGTGTTCGGCGATCGCCGCGACGTCCTCCAGGCTGTCGGTGGCGAAGTCGCGCACGCCCAGCCGGTGGGCCTCGGCGATGTTGCGGTCGGACTTGACGGTGTTGCCGTAGTGGATCAGCCCGGGCGGCACTCCGGTGCGCAGCGCCTGGGCGATCTCCTGCGGGCTGGCCGCGTCGAAGCCGGAGCCGAGCGCGGCGAGGTGGTCCAGCACCTCGTCCACCGGGCAGGCCTTCATCGCGAACCGGACGGCCACGCCGGGGAGTTCGGCGCACAGGGCGGTGTACTGGCGGCCGATGCCGTCGAGGTCGTAGATGATGGTGTCCTCGGTGGCGGTGGCGAGCGCGGCGCGCAGCGCGCGGTGGTCGTGCTCGTCGGGGCGCGGCGGGTTCGCCGGGGGCGCGTCGGTGTGCACCGCGGAGACGACCGGGACGCGGTGTGTGGTGTTCGCGGTCCGGTGTCCCGCGGTCTGGTGTGCCATGGTCTGCGGTGTCACGGCCTGCGGCGGCGCCACGGACTGCGGTGTCACGGCCTGGTGTTTCACGGTCTGGCGTGTCACGTGGAGCTCCCCCTCGGCCTGCGCGGCAGCCGGTCGGCGGGGGTGGTCCTGCTCGCCCGCACCAGCGGGCCCCACGCGTCGATCAGTGTCGCGAAGTCCTCGATGTCCGCCTGCGCCTCGTCGAGCAGGCGCGCCCGCAGGGGCGCCAGGTGGTCCGCGAACTCGGCGTACTTCCCGCCGAGTCGCCGGTAGCAGCGGTCGAGTTCGGCGAGCCTGCGGTGGTTCTCCGCGCGGTCCGTCGCGGCGCTGCGGCGGGCGGATTCGGCGATCGGCTCGGGGCGGACGCGGTGCTGCTCGTCGAGCAGGGCGTCGCCGGCGGCCTCCATCTCGGAGTAGACCGGGTAGAGGTAGAGCATCGACAGCAGGAACTTGGCGTAGCGCAGCTGGTAGGCGGTGAAGCCGGGGCCGGTGCGCCGTTCCGGGGTGTGGTAGTTGACGATGTGGCGGTTGTGGGTGACGCCCGGCAGGGTCGCGTCACGCACCAGGTGGTGCAGGAAGTAGTCGCTGCCTATGGTGTCGGTGGCGGGCGGCAGCGGCACCCGTTCGTACACCTCGTGGTGGAGGGCGATGTTGCACATGTCGATGTGCCAGATGTCGGGCAGGTCGAGCACCGCGAGGTCGGTGGTGAACGGTTCGGTGCCGCCGCCGGTGAAGGATTCGGCGACCAGTTCGCGCTTCTCCTCCTCGCTCGCGCCGGTGGGCGCCCAGAGCGCGACCACGTCGTGGTAGACCTCGGGGTCGAGTTCGCGGATATCGCCGACGTCGACGGAGAGTTCACCGACGAAGGAGGCGCCGACCAGGGCGACCCGTTTGTCCGCGTGCACCGGGTCGAGGGTGTTCCGGGTGACGGCGGCGGCCGCGTCGGCGGCCTTCAGCCCGAGCGTGGCCAGCTCGTGCTCGATCGGGAACACCGGTTCGCCGTCGAGCAGTTGGTAGCGACTGTCGGAGTCCCGGCGGTGCACCGACTCGCAGCCGAGGGCGGCGGCCAGCAGGAACGCCCGGTTGGTGCAGGCCCCGTAGGAGACGGCGCCCGGCAGCATGAGGTCCAGCAGCCGGTCCGGTCCGGCCTCGCCGGCCGCTCCGGAGCGCTCGATCACCGAGCGCAGGAAGTCGCGTTGGGCGTCCTCGTCCAGGTGGTGGACGACCACGCCCTCGACGGCCGGCAGGGCGGCGAGGGCCACGGCGTGCCGCTCCCTGGCCGCCAGGTCGGCGGAGTCCAGCACCAGCAGGTGCACCCGGACGCCGAACCGCCGTACGGCGTGGGCGGCTTCGGCGCCGATCGCGGTGATGGTCTCCGCGCACTCGCGGTTGGTGGGCAGGGTCAGGCAGACGTCGCGCATTCCCGCTCCCCCGTGGCGGCCGGCCGGTCGTTCCCGTGCTCCTCGAAGGGCTTGCCGCTCCAGGACCGCAGGCCGAGCAACTTCTCCCCCAGTTCGGTGAGTTCGGCGGTCCCGTAGCGCTGGGCCTCGGGCCGGTCGGCGTCGCCGACCAGGGTGCGGTTCCAGTCCGGGGTGGCGAGCGTGCGCCAGGACTCCACCCGGGAGCGGCGCAGCTTCTCGGACTCCTCCAGGGCCGGCATCATCGACAGGTACTGCACCGCGCGCACGCCGTTCTCGGAGGTGTTGCGCTCCACGCCGTGGGCGAGCAGACCGTTCCAGATCAGCAGGTCACCGGCCTTCAACTCGGGCCGCACGACGGGGAACTCGGTGCGGTCGACGTCGGGGCGGATCGGGTCGCGGTCGGCCGGCTGGGCGGCCTGCCACTCGTTGAAGCGGCGGAACAGCTCGGGGGAGCACTGGAAACCGCCGTGGTCGGGGGCGGTGTCGTCGAGCGCGATGATGCCCTGGACGCGCTGCGGCAGCATGCCCTGGGTGGTGTCGACGTCCCAGTGCAGCTCGATGTCGAAGCCGCGGTCGGTGGGCTCGATCAGCGCGCGGTCGCGGTTGCGGATGTTGGGCGGGTTGAGGTTGAGCCGGTCGAGGGTGACCCAGAGCTCCTCGCAGTCCCAGACGTCCACGAAGGCGTCGTAGACGCGCTGCGACTGGCGGCTGTCCCAGAGGAGTTGGTGGTGGTAGGCCTCGACGAAGCCGTAGATGTGCAGGTGTCGGTCGAGTTCGTCGCGGTACTCGCGCTCGCGGTACCAGTCCTCGGGGCGGTCCGGTGACAGGCCCTGGAACTCCCAGGCGAAGTCGAGCAGTCGGCGCGCGGCCTCGGCCGGGATCGCCTGCTTCACCACCACGTAGCCGTAGCTCTGCCAGAACGCGTGGTCCTCCTCGGAGAGCACCCGCAGCGGGTGCTTCTTGCGGATGTCGCGCAGGGCGGTGCGGGCGAGGTAGCTCTCGGTGTCGGCGCTGAAGTAGGGGCGCTCCGACGCGGCCCGGTACAGGTACTCCCCGGCGGGCGCGTCGGGGCGTTCGGCAGGGCTCGGCATGGGCAGTCACTCCATGGTTCGTAGTCGGCGCAGCGCTTCCTCATGCGCTCGGTGCGGGCACGGCGGGTCGACGGCCGGTCGACGGCCGTGGCGGGAATCCGGGCGCGCGGCGGAGGGTCCGTCCGCACACGGTCCTTGCCACCTCGCCCCGACGGGCACGGAACAGCGCCACATCAGGGGGCCAACTCGCCCGCCCGGAAGGGTGTCTCACCCCACATCAGCCACTGCCGTACCGCGCTCCCCATACGTTGGACTAGACCAACTAATGGTGTCAACCCTTTCCCGAGGGTTGCCGATTGGGAAATCCGCGCAGCTCACAACGCCTCTCGGGGTTCGCTTTATGTTTCGGAGACTGACATAAGCGCGGGTATGTTTCCGGAATTGACATAAGCGCGAACGGTGAACCGGACGGGCCGGCCGTACGTTGGGCGTATGGCACGCGCGCTGACGGCTCCCCCGTGGCTGACCGAGGGCCTGCGGCCCCGGGCCGCGCCGATCCCCCGGGCCGCGGTCGCCCGCGCCTCCGTCGCACTCGCCGCCCCGCTCGCGGTGGGCACCGCCACCGGGCGGCCCGCGTACGGCGCGCTGGTGTCGATGGGCGCGCTGTCCGGAGTCATCGGGGACACCGCCGACGCGTACCGGATGCGGGTGTTCAACATCGCCGTGCCCCAGCTCTTCGGCGCCCTCGGAATGCTGTGCGGCACCCTGGTGTTCGGCTCCGGCTGGGCGGCCGTCGCGACGCTGACCGTCGTCGCCCTGGTCTCCGGCATGATCTCCTCGATCGGCGCGGTCGCCTCCGTCTCCGGACTGCTCCTGCTGCTCAACGCCGTCGTCGGGGCCGGCCTGCCGCTGCCCTCGCCCTGGTGGCTGCCGCCCGCCCTGCTGCTGCTCGGCGGCCTGGTCGTGCTCGCCCTGACCCTGCTCGCCTGGCCGCCTGCGCCTGGGCGTCCCCGAGCGGGTGGTGGTCGCCGACACCTACCGGGCGGTCGCCGACCTGCTGGCGGCCGCCGGCACCCCGGAGTACGACGGCCGCCGCCGCGAGCTCACCCGCTCGCTCAACCAGTCCTACGACCTGCTGCTCGCCCGCCGGGCCCGGCGGCACGGCCGCTCACCCACCCTGGTGCGGCTGCTCGCCCAGCTCAACGCGGTGATCCCGGTGGTCGAGGCGGCCCCGGCGGCCCAGCTGCGCCCGCCCGAGTTCGGCCCGCTGTCCGCCGGCTACCCGGCCGCCGTGCGCGCGCTGGCCGACGCCGTCGAGCAGGGCCGCACCGGCCCGCCCCCGCCGCTCGACCTGCCGGTCCCGGCCGGCCCGTCCACCCGCGCGCTGGTCGAGGCGGTCCGGCACGCCGCCGCCGTCGTGTACGAGGCCGCGCCCGACCCGTACGCCGACGAGGACCGGCTCGGCCGGCCCGCCCGCCTCGCGGTCCGGGCCCGGCGCGCGGCCAGGGCACTGCTGCTGTCCGACACCTCCTGGCGGTACGGGCTGCGGCTGGCGCTGTGCATCGGGCTGGCGCAGGTGCTGGTCTCGGCGATCGCGGTGCCCCGCTCGTACTGGGTGGCGCTGACCGTGACCTTCGTGATGAAGCCCGACTTCGGCTCGGTGTTCTCCCGCGCGGTGCTGCGCGCGCTCGGCACCGCGGCCGGGCTGCTGATCGCCATCCCGGTACTGGCCGAGGTGCCGCACGGCTGGTGGGACGTCCCGGTGATGGCGGCGCTGGCCGCGCTGATCCCCGCGCTGTCCGCCAAGGGGTACGCCTTCCAGACCGCGGCCATCACCCCGGTCATCCTGCTGCTCTCCGACCTGCTCAACCACCAGGGCTTCCACCTGGTGCTGCCCCGGCTCTACGACTCGCTGATCGGCTGCGGCATCGCGCTGCTGGTCGGCTACCTGCTGTGGCCCGAGTCCTGGCACACCCGGATCGGCGACCGCCTCGCCGACGCCGTCCAGGACACCGCTGCGTACGTGTCGCTGGCCCTCACCACCGCGCCCGGACAGGACGAACCGGCCCGCGCCCACTACCGGCGGCGGCTCTACCGGGACCTGTCCACGGTGCGCAGCGAGTTCCAGCGGGCACTCACCGAGCCCCCGCCGGTCGGCCCCCGGGCGGAGGCGTGGTGGCCGGTGGTGATCGCGGTCGAGCGGATCGTGGACACCACCACGGCCACCCGGGTGCGGATCGAGCACGGCGCGCCGGTGCCGGCCCCCGAGGACGTCGCCGCCGTCACCCGGGAGCTGACCGGCCTGGCCGAGGCGCTGCGCACCGGGGCGCCGCTGCCGGCGGCGGAACCGGACGTGCTGTCGCCGGACTGCGCCCTGGCCCGGCTGCACCACGAGGTGCACGCGGCCCGCTCGGTGGCGGCGCCGGTGGTCTGAGCGGCGCCCGGTGCGGCCGGTGTCGGCCGAGGGCGCCGCCGCCGGGCCTCGGTCCCGGCATCGCCGGGCTCAGTCCTGGATCCGCCGCCAGGGCCGGTCCGCCTCCAGTGCGTAGGCCAGTTCCAGCAGCAGCCGCTCCTGCCCGTGCGCCGCCGACAGGTGCACCCCGACCGGCAGCCCGCCGGGCGCGGAGCCGGCCGGCAGCGCGATGCCCGGGCCGCCGGTCACGTTGTTGACCGGGGTGAAGGCGACGTAGCGCATCAGCCGGTCCATCAGCTCGTCGAAGTCGACGTTCGGGCTCAGGTGCCCGATCGGCGGGGCGGTGTGGGCGAGCACCGGGGAGAGGATCGCGTCGTGGCCGCGGAAGATCCGCGCGTACACGCCCTCGGCCCGGCGCAGCCTCCGCAGCACGCCGGGGGTCCGCGGGAACTCGGCCTGGAACCGGCGGCGCAGCCCGGTGGTCAGTCCGTCCAGCTTCCCGACCCGGAAGCTCGGGTCGATCAGCAGTCGGCCGGTGGCCGCGATGGCCCAGGCGATGTAGCCCCAGTAGCTGACGAAGTCACGGGAGAACTCCTCGCCGAAGGGCAGTTCGGTCGGCTCGACCAGATGGCCCATCGCCTCCAGCCGGGCGGCCGTCTCCTCGACCACCCGCCTGGTCGGCTCGTCGGTCTTGGCGATCGGCGAGTCCACCACCAGGCCGATCCTCAGCCGCCGTTCGCCCGGCCCCTCGACCAGGCCGAGCGGGGGCAGCGCGGGGTTGGCGCGGTGCCGCTCGGCGGCGGCGAAGAAGGCGGCGGTGTCGCGCACCGAGCGGGTCAGCACGCCGTCGGTGACCAGGTCGATCGGCAGTTTGCCGCTCTGGGCGTTGGTGACCAGCCGGCCCCGGGTGGGCTTGAGCCCGACCAGTCCGCAGCAGGCCGCCGGGATGCGGATCGAGCCGCCGCCGTCGTTGGCGTGCGCGATCGGCACCACGCCGGAGGCCACCAGGGCCGCCGAGCCGCCGGAGGAGGCGCCGGCCGAGTGCGAGGGCTTCCAGGGGTTGCGCACCGGCCGGGCGGCGGCGAACTCGGTGGAGGCGTTGAGGCCGAACTCGGGCAGCCTGGACTTGCCGAGGACGGCGAGGCCGGTGGCGAGGAACTGGTCGGTGAAGCGCGCGTTGCGGCGGGCCGGTCGGGCGCGGTAGGCCGCGCTGCCCATCGCCGTCGGCAGGCCGCGCAGGTCCACGTTGTCCTTGAGGTACGTCGGCACGCCCCACAGCGGGCCGCCGATGCCCTCCCGGCTGATCCGCGGCCTGTCGTACGAGGCGTGGGCGACGGGCAGCAGCGTGCCGTCCACCCGGGCCGCCCGGTCGACGGCCGCGCGGACCAGCTCCCTCGGGTCGGCCTCGCCGGCCCGCACCAGTGCGGCGAGCGCCACCGCGTCATGGGCGCCCAGGGCGTCGTCGGCGAACGCGTGGACCCGCTCGTCGGTCATCCGAACTCCCCACTTCCTGCCGGGCGTCCCGCCGTCCGGCGATCGCACCGGCTGGTCGTTCCTGCCCGGTTCTACTGACCGGTAATCCCGCAAGGGCTTCGAGTGTAGGCGTGGCCGGTGGTCCCCGCCGAGCCGGGGCGCCGTTCCGCGAGTGAACGATTCGTCACATCGCAGAGGGCGCACGACCGTTCAACCCGCGCCCCCGCGTTCACCCCGTCCGCCGGTCCACGATCGTTTCGCCGCACGCCGCCGGGAAAGATCACGTTCACGATTCGTCCCGGTCCTCCCGCCCCAACCAAGGTGACGCCCGTGCCGACCCCCTTCTTCCCGACCACCCGGTTCACCGCGGCCCTGGCCCCCGGCGGCCTCCCCCTGCTCGGCCACGCCCCCGCCCTGCTCCACCGCCCGCACGAGTTCGTGGCCCGGCTGGCCGCCCACGGCGACCTCGTCCGGCTGCGGCTCGGCCCGCTCCGCGCGTACGTGGTCTGCCACCCCGAGCTGGTCCACCGGATGCTCGCCGACGATCACACCTTCGACAAGGGCGGGCCCCTCCTCGCCGAGGCCCGGGAGGTCGTCGGCAACGGCCTCGCCACCTGCCCCGCCGCCGTCCACCGGCGCCAGCGCCGGATGCTGCAGCCCGCCTTCCACCGTGAACGACTGCCCGGCTACGCCGCCCTGATGGCCGAGGAGATCGCCGACGCCACCGCCCACTGGCACGACGGCGACGTGATCGACGTCCCCGCCGCGATGCACCGCCTCAGCACCGCCGTCACCGCCCGCTGCCTGTTCGCCGCGCACGAGCGGGCCGGCTCACCGCCGGTGCACCGGAGCATGGACGTCGTGACCCACGGCCTCGCCCGGCGGCCACTGCTGCCACTGCTGCCACTGCCCGGCACCGACCTCCTCCCCACCCCAGGCAACCGCCGCTTGCGCCGCGCCCGGCAGGACCTCCGGGAGATCACCCGGCGGCTGATCGCCGAGCACCGCACCGCCGGCACCGACCGGCACGACCTGCTCTCCACCCTGCTCGCCGCCACGGACGAGGACGGCCGGAGCCTGTCCGACGCCGAGATCCACGAGCAGGTGCTCACCTTCCTGCTCGCCGGCGTGGAGACCACCGCCGCCACCCTCTCCTGGGCCTGGACGCTGCTCGCCGCCAACCCGGCCGTCCGCAGCCGGCTGCACGCCGAGCTGGACACCGTCCTGGACGGCCGTCCCGCCCGCCACGAGGACCTGCCCGCCCTGCCGCTCACCGCCCGGATCGTCAGCGAGACCCTGCGGCTCTACCCGCCGCCGTGGATCCTCAGCCGCACCGCCACCACCGACACGGAGCTCGGCGGCCACCCCGTCCCGGCCGGCACCACCCTGCTGTTCAGCCCCTACCTGCTGCACCGCCGGGCCGACCTGTTCCCCCGCCCCCACCGCTTCGACCCCGACCGCTGGCTCACCACCGCCAGCCCCGCCCCCGGCACCTACACGCCGTTCGGCCTCGGCGCCCGCCGCTGCATCGGCGACGACTTCGGCACCACCGAGGCCGTCCTCGCCATCGCCACCATCGCCGCCCGCTGGACCATCGCCCCCGCCCCCGGCCGGCCGGTCCGCCCCCGGCGCAGCTCCTCCCTCGCGCCCCGGCCCTTCACCGCGCGGCTGACCCGCCGCATCCGCTGACCGGACGCCGACCGGCGTCCGGGGACGGGGCTTCGATACTGTCCCGGCATGGCCGGCCGTACGGGCGCCGGCCGGAACCAGGCCGCTCGACCGGGACACCTCCACGCCATGAACGCTCGAACCCCACGGGGGCTCCTGACCGGGGCGCTGCACGCCGTCCGGACGTACCCGCGCCGCTCACCGCTGACCTTCGGCTACGTCGTCCTGCTCCTGCTCGGGCACGTCTGGGTCGAGAGCGTGCTCGCCGCCGACCGGGCGGACGCGCTCCGCGACCACATCAGCACCAACCTCGACAACCTGCACGACCACCCGGTCACCGCCCTGTTCGGCAGCGCGCTGCTCTTCGACGGCACCCTCACCGAGGTCCTCTCCACCGGCTTCGGCAGCACCCTGATCACCCTGGGCCTGGGCGTCTGCTGCTGCCTCGCCTGGACCGAGCGCCGCTACGGCAGCCTGCGCGCCGCCGCCGTCTTCCTCGGCGGGCACATCGGCGCGACCCTGGTCACCGCCGCGGTGATCGTGCTCGCCCTGCGGCACGGCTGGTACCCGCAGGACGTGCGGCAGGCCTCGGACTACGGCATCAGCTACGGCGCCCAGACCGTTCTCGCCCTCGCCACCCTCGCCGTACCCCGGTGGGCCCGACTGCCCTGGGCCGCCTCCGTCGTCGCCTGGCCGCTCGGCGGCGGCGAATGGCCCGGCCCGCTCCCGGAGTTCACCACCGTCGGCCACCTCCTCGCCGCCGCCCTCGGCTTCGCCCTGGCCGCCGCGGTGGCCCTCACCACCTCCCGCCGCCGTCGCGCCGGGGCCCCGGGGTCCGCCTGACGACACCCGCACCGGAACCGGGCGGGCGTCAGCGGGGCGAGCGTCAGCGGGGCGGGGGCGGGCGTCAGCGAGGTCGGCGTCAGCGGGGCGGGCGACGGTCGGCGGTGAGGACGGCGAGCAGCCGCTCGATCTCCGCCAGCCGGCGCCGCAGGTCCTCGACGTCGCCGCGGGTGGCGTTCTGCTCGTCCGCCTTGATCTCGACCAGCAGCTGCCCGTCCGGCTCCAGCCGGGCGCGGGCCACCTCGCCGAGGTCGTCGCCGTTCTGGATCCGGATGGCGTGCTCCAGCTCGGACGGGCGCAGCGCCAGGTCGTGCAGCGCGCCGGGCACCAGCCTGCCGTCCCGGACCACGGTGGTGGCCTTTCCCTCCAGGATGCGGGCGGCCCTCTGGTCGCGGGCGAGCCAGCGGGTGACGACGGCGTTCACCGCGACCAGGGTGACCGCCCCGATCGCGCCGCCGAGCAGGCTGTTGTCGTTGCCGATGATGGCGTTCTGCACCACGTTGGAGAGCAGGAAGACGACCACCATGTCGAAGGTGTTGAGCCCCGCCAGCCCGCGTTTCCCGGCGAGCCGGAACAGCACGAGGATCAACGCGTAGACGGCGATCGTGCGCAGGATCTTCTCCCCGATCGGGATCTGGACCGCCACCAGGTCGTGCCACACTGCCCCGCTCCTCCCGCCTCGGCTGTTGGGAACGGGGCAGAGGCTACGCCTCGGTCACCGCTTCGGCCTGCCGCGCCGGGCCGCCGCGCCGCGCCCGGCGGCCTTGGCGCCGCCGGCCTTCGCGCCCTTCGGTCCCCCGGCCCGCTGGCCGCCCGCCTTCTGGGCGCCCGTCTTCTGGCCGCCCGCCTTCTGCCCGCCGGACTTCTGCCCGCCGGACTTCTGCTGCTGCGGCTTGCCCTGAGCCGCCTTCCCGGGCCGGGCCTCGGGCGCCGCCTGCCCGGCCCCGCGGCCGCGCGAGCTGTTGACCGTACGGCCGCGGACGATCCCGATGAACTCCTCCACCAGGTCCGTCGTCCGCTCCTGCGGCCAGGACAGCGCCACCTGGGACTGCGGTGCCTCCACCACCGGCCGGTAGGTGAGGTCCCGGCGGTGGTGCAGCCGGGCCAGCGACTGCGGCACCAGGAGCACGCCGACGTTCGCCGCGACCAGCTCGATCGCGTCCGCCGTGCTGTCCGGCCGCGCGATGGCGGGGCGCCCGGGCAGGGTCTCGGCGGTGAAGCCGAGGGAGTCGTCGAGCGGGTGGAAGACCACCTCCTCGGCCAGGTCCGCCAGCGGGACCTCCTCGGCGGCGGCGAGCCAGTGGTCCTTGGGGAAGACCACGACGGTGGTCTCGGTGTAGAGCGGGATCGCGCTCAGCACGTCCTTGTCCACCGGCAGCCGGACCAGCCCGGCGTCCGCGCCGCCCTCGCGCAGGGCGCGCTCGGCATCGCCGAACGGGACCGCGAGGAGGTCCAGCGGCACGTCCGGGAGCCGCTCGCTCCAGACCCGGACCCATTTGCCGGGGATCACGCCCGGGACGTACACGAGCCGGAAGGACGGGTTCACCTGCATGTCTGTCACAGGGCAAGGCTACCGACCGTGACCGGAAGCGCCCGCGCGCTCCCTTACCCTTGTCACCATGACATCGCTCAAGCAGAAGACCAGCCAGACCATGAAGCCGGCCACGGCGGCCAAGAAGCTGGGGATCTACCTCGACGCCGCGCCGACCGACTTCCGGGAGGGCGTGGTCTCCCGCGAGGAGCTGAACGCGCTGCAGGCCGAGCCGCCGCAGTGGCTCCAGGACCTGCGCAAGAACGGCCCGCACCCGCGCCCGGTGGTCGCCGCCAAGCTCGGCATCTCGATCTCCGGCCTGGCCCGCGGCGGCGTGACGGAGGCGCTGACCACCGAGCAGATCGAGGCCGTCAAGGCCGAGAACCCGCTCTGGCTCCAGCACGAGCGCGCCAACCAGGTGGACGTCCGCAAGGAGACCGCCCGGATCAAGGAGAAGCACGAGAAGGAGGCCGCCGCCAAGGCCGCCAAGGAGGGCAAGGCCGCCCAGGCGCGCTGACCCGTCTCCCCTCGGTGCGGCGGTGGCGGAAGGGGTGGAACTCCCCTCCCGCCGCGGCGTATTGACCGGGCCGTCGATCGCTCCGAATAATCGGCGGGATCGGGCGCGGCGGTACGCCGCACCGCGGCAACCGCACCGGGGGAGCGACCAGTGATCGAGCAGCCTCAGGACGCAGCGCGGACTCAGGACACCGGACAGCACCAGCACGCAGGGCGGCCTCAGGACACCGGGCGGCCTCAGGACACCGGGCAGTCGCGGCACGCGGGGCTCGCCGCGCTCGCGGACGAGTTCTTCGCCGCCGAGAACACCCACAACCCGTTCGACGCGACCCTCAGCGGGGTCGAGGGCTACGCCCACCTGGTGCCCGACCCGTCCCGCGAGGCCGCGCACCGCCACCGCGGGACGCTGCGCGGCTTCGCCGACCGGCTGGCCGCGATCCCGCCGGACACGCTGGCCGGCGAGGACCGGATCACCCACCGGGTGCTCGCCCGGCTGATCGACAACGGCATCGGCCAGATCACCCACGGGCTGGCCGAGTTCAGCGTCTCGGCGACCATCGTCGCCCCGCAGAACGAGGCCTTCTCCGCGCTCGCCATGACCTCGGTCGAGCAGGAGGGCGCCGACGCCTACCTGGAGCGCCTCGCCGCCCTACCCGGCTACTTCGACGCCACGCTGCGCCGCACCCTGGACGCCGCCGCCGAGGGCCGCCGCCCGCCGCGCAGCGGGGTCGACGCCGCCGTCGCCCAGCTGGAGGCCCACCTGGCCACCGCCCCGGCCGAGGACCGGCTGCTGCGGCCGCTGGCCGGCCGCCGGGAGTCCGAGCGGGCCCTGGCCATCGTGCGCGACGCCGTCCGCCCGGCGGTGGCCCGCTACCGGGCCGGGCTGGCCCAGCAGCTGGTACCGGTTGCCCGGCCGGACGACAAGCCCGGGGTCTGCCACGTGCCGGGCGGCGCCGAGGGCTATGCGGACGCCGTCGCCCGCTTCACCCGGCCGGGGCTCACCCCGCAGGAGGTGCACCGGACCGGCCTGGGGGCCGTGGCGGCGCTGCGCGAGGAGTTCGCCGAGCTCGGCGGCAAGGTCCTGGGCATCACCGACCCCGCGGCCGTGCTGACCGCGCTGCGCGAGGACCGCTCGCTGCGCTTCGGCAGCGCGGCCGAGATCGTCGCCCTGGTGGACGGGGCGCTGGAGCGGGCCCGCCTGGCCTGCGTCGACTGGTTCCGCCCGTACCCGATCGCCGACTGCGTGACCAGGGAGATCGACCCGATCGAGGCGGAGAACGCGCCGCTGGCCTACTACCAGCCGCCGGGCCCGGGCGGGCTGCCCGGAACCCACTGGATCAACACGCTGCGCCCGGAGAGCCGGTTCAGCTACGAGTACGAGGCGCTCGCCTTCCACGAGAGCGTGCCCGGCCACCACCTCCAGCTCGCCGTCGCCCGGACCCTGCACCACCTGCCGCAGTTCCGGCGGAACCCGAGCGGCCAGCTGACCGCCCACGTCGAGGGCTGGGGCCTGTACACCGAGCGGCTCGCGGACGAGATGGGGCTGTACAGCTCGGAGCTGTCCCGGTTCGGCATGCTCTCGATGGACGCGCTGCGGGCGGTCCGGCTGGTGGTGGACACCGGGATGCACCACTACGGCTGGTCCCGGGAGCGGGCGATGGCCTACCTGCGGGCCAACACCGCTACCCCCGGGGCCAACGTCCGCAACGAGATCGACCGCTACATCGCCTGGCCGGGCCAGGCCACCGCCTACCTGATCGGCCGCCGGGAGATCGTGCGGCACCGCGAACGGGCCGAGGCCGCGCTCGGCGCCCGGTTCGACGTCCGGGAGTTCCACCACCAGCTGATCGGGCACGGCAGCCTGCCGCTGGGGGTGCTGGAGGAGCTGGTGACGGACTGGATCGCGGCGCAGTAGGCCGTACGTCCCGCTGCCCTGCCACCGCTGCGCGTCCCCCTCGGTGTGCCGTCCGGTCGTCGTCAGAACCGGACGGTCCGCAGGACCGAGTCACCGCCCTGGAGCCCGGCCAGGTAGAGGGTGCGCCCGTCCGCCCCGAGCTGGACCTGGACGACGGAGTCCAGGCCGAAGCCGGTGACGGTCTCGCCGGGGACGGCCGTGCCGGTCGCGGGGTCGTACGAGAGCAGCGCGGCCTGGGCGGTCTTCGCGCCGGTGAACACGAAGATCCGGCGCGAGTCGGGGCTCGCCCCGAGCAGCTGGGGGCCGTTGTCGAAGGGCCCCAGGGAGAAGCCGGACCGGAAGGTGTTCGTCGCCGGGTCGAGGGTGTCGAGGGAGACGGTGCCCCATTCGCGGTAGCCGCTCGCGTAGACGGTGCGGCCGTCGGGAGCGGGCACGACGGCCTCGGCGGAGCCGAAGTCCGCCACCCGGTCGATGACCTCCGGGACGGCGCCCTCGACGTCCAGGTGGTACAGGTTGTCCGCGGTGCCGACCCAGGCGTCGGTGGCGTCGGGGCCGAGCACCACCTGGTTCACGGTGAAGCCGGTGAGCGTCACGCTGCCGGGGAAGGTCCGGGTGGCGGGGTCGTAGGCGAGGACGCGGCCGGCCCGGCTGCCCATGCGCACGCCGTAGGGGCCGTACTGGGCCAGCCAGAGCCGGGTGCCGTCCGGGCTGACGGTGACCCCGTGCAGCCCGCCCTTGGTCATCGCTCCGGGGCGGGGCTGGTCGGGCGTGGCGACCCGGGCGAGCAGCCCGCCGGTGACGGCGTCGAAGGTCAGCAGGTCCCAGTTGACGGTCACGTAGACCCGGCTGCCGTCCGGGCTGACGGTCGGACGGCCGACCATGTCGAAGGAGGAGACGGTGAGCAGGTCGGTGCTCACTCCGGTCCGGGTGTCGATGCTGCGGACCGCGCGGGCGCCGTGTCCCGGGTCGACGTCGTAACTGGCCACCACGAACGCGCGGTTGCCGTCCGGACTGACGGCGAACGACTCGCCCTTCGCCCCCAACGCCAGGGTGTCCGGGGCGACGCCCTGCCGGACCGTCACCGCCGGGCCGGCCGGCGCGGCCGCCACCGCCTCCGTCCCGGTCACCAGCAGCGCTCCCGCCGCCACCACCGCGACAAGCCAACGCGCTTTGCGCACAAGCCCGTTCATGCTTTCCCTCCCGCCGGTCGGATCGCGGCTTCGCCGCGTCCGCGTCAGGCTACGACACGTTCGCGGGGCCCGCGTAGCGGTTCGGCCGGAGTCGGTCCCACTCCGGCCGAACACAGCCCCTTCACGACACCGCCGAAACCGGAGCCGGCCTCGGCGTCGGCATTGGCCTCGGCGTCGGCGTCGGCCTCGGCGTCGGCCTCGGCGTCGGTGTCGGCGTCGGCGTCGGCGTCGGCCGGATTCGCCGCCGTCGCGGAAACGGTTCCGCGCGCCCGGTGAAGGCTTCCCGCGCCCGAACCGGCGTCACCCCAACGGCTCTGCCGACACGGTAGGGTCCGCTGGAACGGCCACCGGCACGCCCGGCGACCGCCGCCCGCGCCCACCCGATGGAGGAACCCGTGCCGGCTCCCGCCCGCCGCACCCTGGCCATGGCCGCCGCCGTCCTGTTCGCCGCCGCGGCCGCGGGCTGCTCGCCCGGCGGCGGCCACACCGCCGGGAGCGTCAGGTCCGGCTCCGCGGCGGCCGCCCCGCCCGCCGTCTCGATCGTCACCGGCCCCGGCCCGATGGACAGTTACAAGGTCCAGCCGCAGCCCGCGCCGGGCAGCTGCCACTACCGCTACACCGCGGACCAGCAGCCGCTGCCGGACCCCGCCTGCACCCCGGGCGCGATCAGCCCGGCGGTCAGCCAGGACAACCTCAAGGACACGATCTGCAAGCCGGGCGGCTACACCTCGACCATCCGCCCGCCGGCGAACATCACCGGCAAGGAGAAGGCCGAGAACGCCAAGTCCTACGCCTACACGGGACCGTTGGCCGACGCCGAGTACGACCACCTGATCAGCCTCCAGCTCGGCGGCGACCCCAACGACCCGCGCAACCTGTGGGTCGAGCCGCCCTCCCCCGGCCACGTCCCCGGCAAGGGCCCGAACAACCCCAAGGACACGGTGGAAACCCACCTGCACACCGCGATCTGCAAGGGCCGGATCACCCTGGCCGCCGCCCAGCAGGCGATCGCCACCGACTGGACGACCGCCGAGGGCCGACTCGCCGTCGGCACCGGCTCCGCCCCGACCCCCGAGCCCGACGCCGACGGGGACTGACGGTCTCTCAGGGTCCAACTGCTGGTCACAGCACCGCTGTTGCGACCACTCGGGTGACGGGACACACGAGCGTCGGCCCGCCGCCCGGCCACCGAGGGGTCCGGGAGACGGGCGGAAGGCGCGGGCCCGGCCGGTCAGGCCACCAGCGGGACGACCGGCAGGTTGCGCTTGTGCTCGGTGCGGCGGTAGTGGCCGAGGACAGTCCGGAAGACCTCCTCGCTGACCGGCAGGCCCTCCAGGAAGTCGTCCAGGGCGTCGTAGCTGACACCGAGGGCGTCCTCGTCGGGGCGGCCGGGGGCGAGGTTCTCCAGGTCGGCGGTCGGGACCTTCTTGACCAGCTCGGCCGGTGCGCCCAGCGCCTCGGCGATCGCCCGCACCTGGCGCTTGGTCAGGCCGGACAGCGGCATCACGTCGGCCGCGCCGTCGCCGAACTTGGTGAAGAAGCCGACGGCGGCCTCGGCGGCGTGGTCGGTGCCGACCACCAGCCCGCCCTTGGCACCGGCCGCCGCGTACTGGACCACCATCCGCTGGCGGGCCTTGACGTTGCCGCCGACGAAGTCCTCGTGGCCGTGGTCGGTGTAGGTCAGTCCGGCGGCCTTGAGGGCGGCCAGCGCGCCGTCGGTGGCGGGCTTGACGTCGACGGTCAGCACCTCGTCGGCGCGGATGAAGCCGAGCGCGAGCTGGGCGTCCGCCTCGTCCGCCTGGACCCCGTACGGCAGCCGCATCGCGGTGAAGGTCACCTGGCGGCCCTCGGCCCGCAACCGCTCGACGGCGAGCTGGCAGAGCCGCCCGGCGGTGGTGGAGTCGACGCCGCCGCTGATCCCCAGCACCAGGCTGCGCGCGCCGGTGCTCCGCACCTGGTCGGCCAGGAACTCCACCCGCCGCTCGGCCTCCTCCGCGGGGTCCGGCACGGGCACGACCCCGAGGGCACGGGCGATCTCCCGCTGGACGTCGGCAGGCAGGGGCTCGGTCATTCCGACTCCTCGGGACGGTGGGTACGTGACGCGCAAACGAGGATACGACCCCCGGCGACACGGCCGTCACGGGCGGGGGGTCTCCCCCGGCTCCGCCCGCCCCTCGGGCCCGCCGGGCTTGCGCAGCGAGACCGGCTGCCCCGGACCCGGTCCCGGGTGCGCCAGGATGTCCAGCACCACCCGGCCGTCGACCGTCTCCTGGGCGACCAGCAGCGCCGCGAGCTCGTCCAGGTGGTGCCGGTGCTCGGTGAGCAGGTCGAGGGCCCGCCGCTCGGCCCGGCGCAGCAGACCGGCCACCGCCTCGTCCACGGCGCGCTGGGTCTGCTCGGAGTACGGGCGGCGCAGCAGGTCCTCGGGGTTGTCGCCGAGGTAGTGCGGGGTGCCGCTGGAGTAGCCGACCGGGCCGAGCTCCGGGGAGAGGCCGAACTCGCGGACCATCCGGGTGGCGACCGAGGTGGCGTTGGCGAGGTCGTTGGCGGCGCCCGTGGAGCCCTCGCCGAAGACCACCAGCTCCGCCGCCCGGCCGCCGAGCTGGACGGTGAGCAGGTCGGTCAGGTAGCCCTCGCTGTACAGGTGCCGTTCGGCCTCGGGCAGCTGCTCGGTGGCACCGAGGGCGACGCCGGCCGGGAGGATCGTCACCTTGGCAACCGGGTCGGCGCGCTCGCACAGCGCGGCCATCAGCGCGTGCCCGGACTCGTGCACCGCCACGGCGTGCCGTTCCTCGGGCAGCAGCGCGTTGGAGGACTCCCGGCGGCCGAGCAGCACCCGGTCGCGGGCGGCGTCGAGGTCGTCGGCGGTGAGGACGGACCGGTCGGCGCGCACGGCGTTGATGGCGGCCTCGTTGACCAGGTTGGCGAGGTCGGCGCCGGAGAAGCCGGGGGTGCCGCGGGCGAGCCGCCCGAGGTCGACGTCCGGGTCCAGGTTCTTGCCCCGGGCGTGCACGGCGAGGATGGCGGCCCGTTCGGCCTGGTTGGGCAGCGGGACGGTGACCTGCCGGTCGAAGCGGCCGGGGCGCAGCAGGGCCGGGTCGAGGGCGTCCGGGCGGTTGGTGGCGGCGATGACGACGATGCCGGTGCTCTGGTCGAAGCCGTCCATCTCGGCGAGCAGCTGGTTCAGGGTCTGCTCGCGCTCGTCGTTGCCGCCGAGCCGGGTGCCGCCCGCGCGGCGGCCGCCGACGGCGTCGATCTCGTCGATGAAGATGATCGACGGCGCGCGTTTGCGGGCGTCCTCGAAGAGGTCGCGGACCCGGGAGGCGCCGACGCCGACGAACATCTCCACGAAGCCGGAGCCGGTGACCGAGAGGAAGGGCACCGAGGCCTCCCCGGCGACGGCGCGGGCGAGCAGGGTCTTGCCGGTGCCGGGCGGCCCGACCATGATCACCCCGCGTGGCCCCTTGGCCCCGGCGGCGGCGTACCGCTCCGGGCTGCGCAGGAAGTCGACCACCTCGCTGACCTCCTGCTTCACCCCCTCGTAGCCGGCCACGTCGGCGAACCCCGTGTTCGGCCGCTCGGCCTCGATGATCTTGGCCCGGGACCGTCCGATGGCGCTCAGGCCGCCGCCCAGCGAGCGGGCGGCCATCCGGCCCGACCAGAGGAACAGCGCGCCGAAGACCAGCAGCGGCAGGAACAGCAGCAGGGTGGACCAGATCGAGCCGCCGCCGCTGGTCCGGCTGCCGGTGACGGTCACCTGGTGGTCGGTGAGCGCGCTGCTGAGCTGGGAGGTGTCCAGGGCGGTGGGGATCTGGGTGGTGAAGTGGGTGCCGTCCTTGAGCGTGCCGCTCACCCCGCCGGTGTCGTTGACGTCCACGGTCTGCACCTGGCCGGCGTTGACCCGGTTCACGAAGTCGCTGTAGCCGTAGCGGGTGCCGGGCTTGCCGGGGTTGGAGAAGAGCACCAGCAGGAGCAGCGTCACCAGCACGGCGACTGGCAGCAGCCAGCGGCGCCACGAGGGCGGCGGGGGCTTGCCGGGGCCGCCTGGACCACCCGGGCCGCCGGGCCCCGGGCCCTGGTTGCGGCCCTGGCCCGGGCCCTGGCCGCGCGGCTGGTCCCAGCCCGGCCTCGGGCCGGGTCCGGTGCCGGGGCCGGCGCCCGAGTCGGTGCCCGGGCCGGAACCGGACCCCGGTGGAGTCGTGGGGTGACGGGCAGCGCGCAGCCGGATTCGTACGATCATCCACGCTCACCGCCTCTCGGGGACCGAGCTCTCGGGGCTGAACTCTCGGGGGGCCGAACTCTCCGGGGGCCGAACTCTCCGGGGGGCGAACAGCCTCCGCCCCTCCATGGTGGGACGGTCCGCGCCCGGACGGGAGACCGAACGGGGTGGTAACGGTCCACCCGGGGCACAACGGCGCGTGCGGCGCCCCGGGCCGACAGCCGCAGAGCGCGGGCGTCCGCCGGGCTCCGGCCCCCGGCTGCTCCGCCGGCCACGGCGCCAGCCACGGCGTCGGCCACGCTCACGGCACAGCCGGGCACGGGGAGTTGGCGATCGAGCGGCCCGCGAGGGCGATTCGTGACCTAGAGTAGCCACATGGTCAACGAGGAACTGCCCGCCGTACGCACGACGCCCGAGGCCGCCATGGAACCCCGGGCCGGGGACAGCGACCGGGAGGCGGTGGCCGAGCAGCTGCGGGTCGCCGCCGGCGAAGGCCGCATCGACCTCGCGGAGTTGGAGGAGCGGCTCGACCTGACCTACGCCGCGCGGACCTACCGCCAACTCGACGTCCTGGTGGCGGACCTCGGCGGGCGGGTCGGGCCCGGCGCGGAGTCCGCGGAGGAGGCCCTCGTACTCCGGCCCCGGATGAACAACATGGTGCAGGCCGGCCGGTGGTCGGTGCCCCGCCGGATCGTCGCGGAGACCAGGATGTCGCTGCTCACGATCGACTTCACCGAGGCCGTCTGCCCCCACCGGGAGGTCACGGTGGAGGCGTCGACCGGCATGGGCCACGTGCGACTGATCGTCCCGCGCGGCTGGGGCGTACGGATCGATCCGTCGAGCACCAACACCGGGAACATCGTCAACAAGGCCGCCGAGTCGGCGGAGCCCGGCGCCCCGACGCTGGTCCTGATCGGCCACCCACGGTCGGGGCCGATCAGGATCAAGCAGCGCCGCCGGGACTGACGGGCGGGGACGGTCTGGCCTGGCCTCTGGCCTCGTCGGGCCTGGTCAGGTCGGGCCTGGCCTGGCCTGGCCTGGCCTGGCCTGGCCGGGTCAGTCCTGGTCGGATCAGGAGAAGTCGAGGCCGCCCGTCCGGGTCCGCTTGAGTTCGAAGAACTTCGGGTAGCCGGCCAGCAGCCGCACACCCTCGAAGACCCGTACGGCGTCCTCGCCGCGCGGGATGGCGCTCAGCACCGGGCCGAAGAAGGCCACGCCGTCCACGTGGATGGTCGGCGTGCCGACCTCCTCGCCGACCGGGTCCATGCCCTCGTGGTGGCTCTTGCGCAGGGCCTCGTCGTGATCGGTGCTGTTCGCCGCCTCGGCCAGCTCCTCCGGCAGGCCCGCCGCCGCCAGCGCCTCCCGGATGACGGTGTCGTCGGCGGGCCGGTCCTGGTCGTGCAGCCGGGTGCCGAGCTCGGTGTACAACTCGCGCAGCACCTGCGGGCCGTACTGCTCGGCGGCGGCGATGCAGACGCGTACGGGGCCCCAGCCGGTGGTCATCAGGCGCTGGTAGCGCTCGGGCAGGTCGGTGCGGCCCTCGTTGAGGACGGACAGGCTCATCACCCGGAAGTTCAGGTCGAGTTCACGCTGCCGCTCGACCTCCAGGATCCACCGCGAGGTGATCCAGGCGAACGGGCAGACGGGATCGAAGTAGAAGTCGACCTTGACGGTGTCGCTGTCGGGCCCGTGGCCGTTGTCGAGGGGCTGGATGGCGTGCTGGGCGGGGTGCTGGTCGAGCACGCTGTTCGTCACATCGTTCGTCACGTCGTTCGTCACGTCGAAGAGGCTAGCGGCCGAATGGCCCACCCTCCAGGGCCAATCGACAGCTGCTGTGATGGGCCACTCTCGGACCCGAGCTCACGCCCGACCACCCCGCTCAGGCACACGTCGTCCCGTCCGCCGGCACCGTGCCGTCCAGCAGGTAGGCGTCCACGGTCTGCTTCAGGCACGCGTTGCCGGTGTTGTAGCCGCCGTGCCCCTCGCCCTGCAGGGTGACGCTGACGCCGACCCCCGCGCCGAGCTGCCGCGCCATCGCCCGGGCGCCCTCCACCGGGGTGGCCGGGTCTCCGGTGGTGCCGACCACCAGGATCGGGGCGGCGCCCGGCGCGGAGACCT
Organism: Kitasatospora sp. NPDC001095; assembly: GCF_053598615.1. NCBI lineage: Bacteria > Bacillati > Actinomycetota > Actinomycetes > Kitasatosporales > Streptomycetaceae > Kitasatospora > Kitasatospora sp. NPDC001095. The sequence goes on from NZ_JBSFKQ010000001.1 coordinate 77,947, forward strand.
CCGGATGGGCGGTCTTGCCGGGGACGGGCCAGCCGGTGCAGCCGGTCAGGCCCCAGGCGGTGAAGGTTCCGAACACCGGGGAGGCGGCGCGGAACTGCGGCAGCTGCTGCTGCACGTCCTGGTCCGAGTAGCGCTGCCGGGCGTCCACGCAGCTGATCGCCCGGTTCGCGGCGTTCAGGTTGTTGTAGTGCCCCTGCGGGTCGCGCCCGTTCAGCGCGTCGGCGAGCTGGAGCAAGGTGTCACCGGTCCCCTGTTCCATCGCCTCGGTGAGCCCGCCGACCAGCGCGGGCCAGGTCGCCTGGCTGTACAGGCCACCCGCGATGCCGGTGACCGCCAGGCTCTCGGTGAGCTTCCGCCCCTGCTTGGTGGGCAGCGGCGACTGGTCCAGCCGCTGCAGCAGTGCGGCGACCTTCGCCGTCCCCTCGTCGCCGCCCGCGCCCGTCGGGCAGGCGGCACCGGCCTGGGCCGCGCAGGCCTTCATGAAGTCGCCGAGGGCGAGTTGAAAGCCCTGGGCCTGGCCGAGCGCGGCCTGCTGCGGGTCCTGGGTGGGGTCGACCACCGAGTCCAGCACCATCCGCCCGACGTGCTGCGGGAACAGGTGGGCGTAGACGCCGCCGAGCTGGGTGCCGTAGCTGAAGCCGAAGTAGGACAGCTTCTGGTCACCCAGTGCCTGGCGCATCAGGTCCATGTCGCGTGCGGCGCTCCCGGTGTCCACGTACGGCAGCACCGCGCCGGAGTTGTGCTCGCAGGCGGCGACGAACCCGGCGTTGGTGGCGTCCAGGGCCTTCACCTCGTCGGGGGTTTCGGGGGTGCCGTCGGAGGCGGTGGCGGCGTCCATCGCCCGGTCGTCCAGGCAGGTCACCGGGGCGCTGGCACCGACTCCGCGCGGGTCGAAACTCACCAGGTCGTAGCGGGTGTTGAGGGAGGCGTAGGTCGCGGCGAGGGCGTGCAGGACGACCACGCCGGAGGCGCCGGGGCCGCCGAAGTTGAACAGCAGCGAGCCGATCCGGTGCTGCTCGTCCTTGGCGGGCGTGCGGATCAGGGCGAGGTCGATCGTCGCGCCGTCCGGTTTGCCGTAGTCCAGTGGGACCTTGAGGGTGGCGCACTGCCAGTCGGCCGCGGGCGCGGTGCCGGCGCCCTGGGCGGTGGTGGGGGCGGTGCAGGCGTGCCAGTCCAGGCTCCGGGTGGCCAGGGCGGTGGCGACCTCGGAGGTGCCGGTGGCCGGCGAGATCGGTGCGGGCTCGGCGGCGGAGGGCCCGTCGGCCTGGCAGCCGGTGGCGGCGGTGAGCAGCAGGACGGTGAGGCCGAGCGCTCCGGCGCCGCGGACGACGGTGTGCATGGGGTGGGTCCACCTCTCGGTCGGCCGGGCGCCCCGGCGCGGCCCGGGCCCTTGGGCCTGCGGGCCTGTGAGCTGGCGGGCCTTTGGGCCTGCCGGACGCCCGTGCGCTCGGCGGGACGGCGTACGCCCGGCGGTCGGTTCGTCGACGCACCGCAGACCCTAGGGGCTGGAGCCCGCCGGTACCGTGCGGAGGCCCACGGACGGGGGCGCGCGCCGAACCGGCTGCCACCGGCCGAACGGGTGAGGGACCGGTCTGCGCGGCCCGGCTGCGGGACGCCTGCCTCCCTCACCCCCTGGTCTCCCCCTGCCGATCGGCAGGGGGAGACCAGGGGTTACGCCTCGGGAACCTCCCGATCGGCACATGCGCGACGGGCCGGCAGCACGCAAGGATGACGGGCATCGGGGCCCCGCCGGTGGGGCCCGGGAAGGAGCCCTGCCGTGACCGCCCTGTTCCTGTTGCTCTTCCTGTCCGCCGTCTTCTGCGTCCGCCTCCGCTTCGCCCTCGGCGCAGGCCTCGGCTCCGCGGACTTCGGCTCCGCAGGCCTCGGCTCCGCAGGCTTCGGAGACAGCCGACGTGCCTCCTCAGCGCAGCGCCATGCCCGGGGTTCCCCGCACCGCGTACGCCGGCAGGCGCAGCCCCCCGAGGGCCGCGCGGGGCAGACTCAGCCCGAAGCGCCGTTCGACGGCGCCGAGGGCACGTCGCCGGGCGGCGCCGTCGGCCTCCCGCCCGGGGTCACAGGAGGTCACGCCGTCGGCCTCCAGGACTCTGGCGGCGACGAGGTCCGGCACCAGCAGGTCCGGCTCCTGGCCCCAGCGCCAACGCTCCTCGCCGAGGCCGAAGCCGCACAGCACGGCGCCGTCGCGGGCGTAGTCGAGCAGGGCCGGCCGCTGCTCCGGCATCGGGCGGAAGTGCACCACCTCGGCTCCGTCACGCGCTATCTCGGTGATCAGCTCACCGCCGGTGGAGTCGCCGTACTCGATCGCGAACGACCAGCCTGCGCACCTGCCGACGCGGATCACGCCGTCGCCGTCGTCACCGGGGCGGTAGACCTCGATGTCCAGGTCCCGGATCTGGGCGTCGCTGATCGGCTCGGTCGCGGTGGCCGGGTCGGCGCCCATCCGGCGGGCGAGCTCCTCGGGCGTGATCCCCCGAGCGAAGACGACGCCGCCGAGCTCACCGTCCGTGTCGGCGCCGCCCGTCGGGCATCGCCCGGTGCCGGGCCCGCCGATCTCCGCGAGCCACTGGATGCCGTCGCCGTCCTGCCCCGCTCCCCCGTGCGTGCCGTCGCTCATGCCGCCCTCCCCTCGCGCGCGGCCTGCGGTGACCGGGCGCGCCGGTGGGCACCCTAACCGACCCGGCCGACAGCCGGACTCCGGTCGCCGGATCACTGCCGGAACCATCCGTACGCGGGCCGACAACCACCCCCGATCGATTGGAAGGGGACTGAGTCAAAGCCGAACTCGCCCGGCCCGAGCCGCCGTTCACCCGGACACGGCCGGCGCCTCCTGTCCCACCGCTTCGAACAGCATCTTCGCGGCGACCATCGCCCCGTCGGTGCGGATGCTGCCGGCCACGGCCTCCGCCCGTGTCCTGGTCTCCGGCGCCAGGGCCCTGGTGAGCGCGGCGGAGAGCGAGTCGACGGTCGGCGTGCGGTCGAGGTGCGCCGCACCGATGCCCAACTCCGCCACTCGGGCGGCCCAGTAGGGCTGGTCCGCGATCCGGGGGACGACCACCTGGGGCACCCCCGCCACGGCCGCGGTCGTCGTGGTGCCCGCGCCGCCGTGGTGGACGACGGCGGCCACCCGGCGGAACAGAGCCTGCTGGTTCACCTCGCCGACGACGTGGCAGTCCTCCCGGCCGTCGATCGGGGCGAGCCCGGCCCAGCCACGAGCGAGGAGCAACCGGCGGCCCTGCGCGCGGGCCGCTTCGACGGCCACCCGCGCGATGCCCTCCGGGGCGTGCGCGGCCATGCTGCCGAAGCCGACGTACACGGGCGGTTCACCGGCGTCCAGGAACGCCTCCAGGTCGGCCGGGAGCGGGCGGTCGTCGGGCAGGATCCACGCCCCGGTCGGCACCACGTCGAGTTCCGTCATGCCCTCGGACGGGCACAGCGTCGGGTCCGCCGCCAGCCATGGCCGCTCGGTGAAGACGTGGTCGCGGACGTTCTCCACCGACGGCAGTCCGATCGCCGCCCGGTGGCTGTTGAGCGCCTCCCCGTACAGCGCGTTCACCCGCTGGGCGTCCTGCTCCCACAGCTTCCGGTAGTCGGTCTCGTCCTCCGGGGACGGCGTTCCCGGCCGCTGCCCGGGCCGGAAGTGCCTCGAGGGCAGCCCGAAGATGTGGAAACAGGCCAGCACGTAGTGGAGGCCCAGCTTCTCGGCGACGTCCCGCGCCCCGGCTGGCATCAGCCCGGTCGCCAGCAGCACGTCACAGCCCTCGGCAGCGGCGGTCAGCGTCTCGAACCGCGCGGCGACCAGCTCGCGGGCAAGCCGGAACGCGTCCTCCGCCGTCGGCGGCTTCGGACCTGCGACCACCGACCGCACCGTCGGGCCGAGCGGCACCAACGGCACCCCGGCCCGCGCCAGTACCGCCACGAAATCCTCGTCCGGCGGCGCACACACCCGCACCTCCGCACCGAGCCCCCGCAGCGCCGCCGCCAGCCCGGCCAGCGGCTCGACGTCCCCGCGCGATCCCCACGTCGTCATCAACACACGCATTTCACGACTCCCGTTCCCGCAGGTCATGGCCTTACGAACGGGATTCTGCGACAGATCGGGGGCCTTGCCGCAAGCCCCGGGTCACGCTATAGCTTGATAGTGGCAAGGGGATTGACTCTCCTTGCCCCTTCCTTTGGCCGCGTGGTCCCGCCCGCTCTCCCGAACCGGCCATCCCGTGGCAATCCCGCCGGCCCCAGCGCAGACTCCCGACCGTCCCCAACGGCCCCCGCTGCCCTCGCCAACCCGCAGGACGCGCGCGGCCGTCACCACGCCGGTGACGGTCCGGCCCCGCACCCTGTTGCCGGCCGTCCCGGTCGCCCTCGCCGCGCTCGCCGTCCGGGCGCACGGGTGGGGGCCCGGCGTGGCCTCCGGCTATCTCCCGGTCACCATGATCGGTACGGGCCCACAAGCGGACGGGCCGACGGGCGGACGGGCACGAGACCCGCCCGGCCGGTCCGCGCGCGCCTGTCAGCCCGTGAACCGACCGTCCCGGGCCACCACCCGGCCCGCGCGGACCACCAGTTCGCGCGCCGGCAGGTCGACCACCACCTGCGGCAGGCACTCGCCCGTCACCAGCATGAAGTCGGCGGGCGAGCCCGGCTTCAGGGTGGCGGCCGGCAGGTCCAGCAGTTCGGCGCCGCCGTCGGCCGCCAGCGCGAAGCAGTCGGCCAGCTGCTCGTCGGTGCGGGCGTCGGTGGTCCAGCCGAGCAGGTGGGCGCGGTGCAGGAGGTCGGCGTTGCCGTACGGGCTCCACGAGTCGCGCACGCCGTCCGAGCCGAGGCCGACCCGCACCCCGTGCGCCCGCAGCTCGCGGAACGGCAGCACCTGGTGGGCGGAGGGCGCCACGGTGGTGAGGCCGACTCCGGACTCGGCCAGCTCGGCGGCGAGGTCGGCGAGCGGCGCGCCGGTCAGTTCGGGGACGCAGAAGGCGTGGCTGACGACCACCCGTCCGGCCAGTCCGGCCGCCCTGGTCCGCGCGGCGATCTCGCGCAGCGGGCCGAGGCCGCGCTCGCCCCGGTCGTGCAGGTGGATGTCCAGGCGCAGTCCGTGCTGTTCGGCGAGTCCGAACAGCAGCTCCAGCTGGGCGGGCCCCTCGCCGTCGGAACCCTCGGCCGGGAGGCCGTCGAAGCCCGCCGGGTCGATCCCGCCGATGGCGTCGATCAGGCCGCTCGCCGCCGCTTCGGCGAGCAGCGCGCCCGCGCCGGGCATCCGCCGGACGCCGTGCTGGGGGAAGGCCACCAGCTGGACGTCCAGCACTCCGGGCAGCCGTTCGCGTGCCTCGGCGAGGCCGGTCACCCCGGCCAGTCCGTACGCGGGCGCGACGTCCACGTGGGCCCGCACGGCGCGGTGCCGCGCGTCATCCTGCAGGCACCGCACCCCGTGCCCTTCCTCCCGTTGCTCGTGCTGGCCACCGGACTGCTGGTGCTCATCGGCCTGCTGCCCTGCCGGATCGGCGGGCACCCGGTCCGCTACCCCGTGTCCTGGTGACGGCCGCGCGGCAATGACGGCCACACGGCCACTTGGCCGCACGGCCGCGACCGGCCGCACGGCCACGACCGGCCTCGCGCCGGTGCCTGTTCTCCACTCTCCTGCCGAACGCCGACGGCCGGGTCGCCGTCGCCCGGCTGCTGGTCGAGGCCGGAGCGGACGTCAACGCGCAGGATCCCCGGCTGAACACCCCCTGGCTGGTCACCGGCGTCACCGGCAGCGTCCCGATGCTGCGCGCCCTGCTGCCCGGCGGCCCGGACCTCACCCGCCGCAACCGCTACGGCGGGGTGTCGGTGATCCCCGCCGCCGAACGCGGCCACGCCGCCTACGTCCGCACGGTCCTCGCCGAAACCGCCGTCGACGTCGACCACCTCAACGACCTCGGCTGGACGGCCCTGCTCGAAGCCGTCCTCCTCGGCGACGGCGGCCCGGCACACCAGGAGATCGTCGAGGTCCTGCTCGCCCACGGCGCCGATCCGCTTCTGCCCGACACCGACGGCGTCACCGCGCGCGCCCACGCCGAGCGCCGTGGCTTCCGCACCATCGCCGCGGCGCTGCGCACGGCGGAGACCGCCCACAATGACGGCACGGGCACTACCGGCTGAAGCCCATCCAGGCCCGACGGACCACGGAACCACGGAACCGCGGAACCGCGGAACCGCGGAACCGCAAAGGTGAAGACCCCGACCAGGAACCGTGGAACCGGCCCCGGGTGACTCCCCCGAGTCGGCGGGCGGGCCGGACGGGCACCCAGCCCGCCCCCGCCCGAGGGACCGGGATCAACGCTCGGGCAAGACCCGATCCCCCTGCTCGGCCAGCGACTTGATGCCGTCGAGGGTGGCCGCCATGCCGGTGCGCAGCTCGTTCAGCCGGAAGTCGACGATCTTCTCCTCCAGCTCCGGCGTGGCGTCGATGAACAGGCTGGGGCCGCTGCGGCCCGGACCGATCACCACCGACTGGCGCAGCCGGGTGCCGCCGTCCTCGGGGGTCAGCTCGAAGCGCCACCGGGCCAGCGCCCCGAGGAGGTCGGACACCGGCTCGCCGTAGCGGCCGTCCGCGTCCATCACGCCCCAGGCGAAGACGCGCCGGCCGCCCGGCCCGGCCGGTGCCGTCGCCCCGGTCAGCTCGGTGGTCTCGGTCAGCTCGGTGATCTCGGAGACCGTCCGCCAGTCGGGCATGCCCGCACGGCTGTTGTGCCCCTCGAAGCGGGCGCCCACCGCGGGGCCGTCCGCGCCGTCCAGCCAGGCGACCCGCCGGAGCTCCGGACTGAGCCGGGCGGGCAGGCCGATGTCCGTCACCAGCTCCCACACCCGCTCCACCGGCGCCGCGGCGAACACCTCGCAGTGCGTACCCGGACCTTCGGCGTACCGCATTCCCGTCCCCCCTCTGCCTTCCTACGTCACCGCTCTTGCGCATCGATGCGGGTCGACACCCGCCCGCTGTCCTCGCCGACGTCCGGACGCCGGTGAGGACAGCGGGCGGGTTGCCGCCCTGGGCCCTGGTTCGATGATCGATCCGGCGGAACATCCAAGTCAATCCGCCGATTTACTGGGACACCCCCAAGCGATACCTTGGACCTCCGTGACCATTGACGACCTCCGTGTCTTCGCCGCGGTCTGCCGGGCCGGTTCGCTCAGCGCCGTGGCCCGCGAGCTGAACTGCACCCAGTCCGCCGTCAGCCAGCACGTCAGGCGGCTGGAGCGGGAGGTCGGCCTCGCCCTGATCGAGCGCCACCCGCGCGGGGTCGTCCCCACCACTGCGGGGAGCCTGCTGCGCACGGCGGTCGCCGCCGGCCTCGGCAGCATCGACCACGCGCTGCACCGGATCGCCGAACTCGCCCGCGGCGAGGGCGGATCCGTACGGATCACCACCGGCGCCACCAGCATCCGGCACTTCATGTCCGCGGCCGTGGTGGACTTCCGGCGGCGCTTCCCCCAGGTCAGCCTGGAGTTCCAGACCGAGGTGTCCAGCCGTAGCTGCCTGGAGTCGCTCAACGCCGGGCGGGTCGACCTCGCCTGGATCACCCTCGGCGCCCCGGCCCGGGGCGTCGACCGGCGGCCGGTGGTCGAGCTGCCCTGGGTGCTCGCGGTCGCGGCGGGCGACCCGCTCGCCGCCCGGGCCCGGATCTCGCCCGCCGACCTCCAGGACGCCCGGCTGATCGGGCTGCCGCAGAACTCCGTCTCCCGCTCCCAGGTCGAGGCCTGGCTGGGGAAGTCGGGTATCCGGCCGGTCTTCGACACCAGCGTCGCCGACTGGGACACCGCGATCCTGCTCGCCGAACTCGGCCTCGGCCACGCCGTCGTCCCGGCCCTCCCGCAGTGGCAGGGCCCCGGCCACCCGGGCCTGCGGCTGCTTCCACTGCCCGACCTGCCCGCCCTCACGGCCGGTTGGGCCGTCCGCGACTGGGAGAACCTCGGCCCGCTCGCACGCGCCTTCGCCGACACCGTCGCCACCCACTGCGGCCGCGACGCTCCGCGGCCCGGAGGCCCGGAGGCGGGCTGACCGCGGCGCGGCCGACCGCCGTCACCCCTCGCCCTCCGGGGCCGTCCGGTCCCCGGCCGACAGGAAGCGGCCGACCGGCGTCCACACGCCGTGCCGCTGTCGCATAGTCGTCGTCAGCGGCTGTGGAAGGAGTGGCTGCGCCCGATCTGCGCGAAGCCCCGGCGGGCGTACCACTCGCGCGGCCAGTCCACCGCGTCCGCGAGCAGGAACAGCTGCGGGACGCCGGCTTCGGCCGCCAGTGCCAGGCCGGTGGCGAGCAGAGTGTCGCCGTGCCCCGCACCCCGATGCCGTGAGGCGGTCACCAGGTCCTCCAGCTGGGCCAGCTCGAGGGACGGTTCGAGGTAGAGGTCGCTCCAGGCCGCGATCTCGCCGACCGGCGTCCGGGCGGCCAGGAAGTGCACCCCCGCGGCGCCGCGCAGCCGGGCGGCACGGCGGTCGGTGAGCTGCCGGCCGAGTTCCTCGTCCTCGGTCCACTCCCGCTGCTGGCGCAGCACCGCCTCCCGCATCTCGGCCAACTCCACGGGGATTGCGGCCGGTTCGGGCCGCAGGCAGCCGCCCGTCGGCCGAGCCAGGATCACCACGCTCTCCCGCTCGTACCCCGCCGCCGTCAGCACCGGGGCGGCCCGCTCTCCCGAGGCCGGGTCCAGCACCGTGATGCGGTACCGGCCACGCCGCCCCAGCCATCGGGCGGCGAGCTCGGGCAGCATCGCCGGATCGGTGCCCGGCCCCTCGACGATCAGCTGGTTGTGCTCCTCCGAGCGGGCGAACTCGGCGTCTCGTACGGCGAACACCCCTGGGAACTCGGGACGTTCGAGGAGTTCAGCCGCCTGGCGGCGGGCGAATGCGGAGCGGAAGGTGGTCACGCGCGCAAGCAGATCCGACATCCCGCCATGATCACCCCCGCGGCCCCCGCGGGCAACGGCTTTCCCGGGCCCGCACCCCGCGCGCCCCCACACCCCGCACACCACACACCGACAGACCGGCAGACCGCGCCTCACACACCGCCCCCGGCGGACTAACGATCCAGGAAGCGCCGGATCCCGTCCCGCACGCCGTCCGTCGGCACGGTCGCCGCGAAGGCCGCCGCCTCGACCGCCAGCCCCTCGTCGATCGGCAGGTTGATGCCCCGGGTTACGGCCCGCAGGCAGGCGGCCACGGCGGTCGGCGCGTGACGGATGATCCGATCGGCCAAGTCGCGGGCGGTGTCCAGCAGTTCGTCCGCCGGGGCGACTGAGTTGACCAGGCCGAGCTCGGCGGCCCGGGTGGCCGGGATCGGGTCGCCGGTGAGGATCAGCTCCAGACCGTGCTTGCGGCCGACGTGCCGCGGCAGCCGCTGCGAGCCGCCGAAGGGCGGCGGGAAGCCGAGCGAGATCTCGGGCTTGGCGAAGGTCGCGTGCTCGGCCGCGACGGCCAGCGGGGCGGCCTCGGTGATCTCGCAACCGCCCCCGTAGGCCAGGCCGTTGACGGCCACGATGACCGGCTTGGGGAACTCCTCGATCCGCCGGGTGAGGGTGTGCCCGCGCCGGACGAACTCGCGCAGCGCCCGCTCCGGCCCGCCCGCGATGCTGGCCGCCAGCGACGGGATGTCGGCGCCCGCGCTGAACGCCCGCTCGCCGGCGCCGGTGAGGATCACGGCGCGGACGGTGTCGTCGGCGTCGATCAGGTCGAGCTCGGCGAGCAGCGCGTCGATCGTCGGGTAGTCGAGGGCGTTGAGCTTCTTCTCCCGGTCGATGGTGAGGGTGACGACGTGCCGGTCCCGCTCGCTGCGGATGGTCATGGCCGTGTGCTCCGTTCCTGGCCTCGCTGCTGGATGGGACGAGGCTAGGAACACCCGCCCAGGACAATCCACTTATTGTCCTGGATACACTCCGGTACCCGCCCGCACGCCCGGGGCGGGCCTCCGCCCCCAGGAATCCCGCTCCGAGAACTCCACTCCGGGAACTCCACCCCGAGGAACGGCAGGTGCCCCGTGCGGCCGCCCACCTACAAGGCCGTCGTCGACGAGTACGCGGCCGCCATCCGCTCCGGCGCGCTCCCGGCCGGCACCCGGCTGCCGACCCACCGCGCCCTCGCCCGCGAACGGCGGATCGCCCTCGCCACCGCCACCCGGGTCTACGCCGAACTGGCCGCCGCCGGACTGGTGGTGGGCGAGCAGGGGCGCGGCACCTTCGTCCGGCTGCGGTCCGGCTACGACGGCCCCGAACCCTCACGAGCGCTCCCGGTGCCCCGGGTGGCCGACCTCTCCTTCAACCAGCCGCTCGCCCCCGGGCAGGGCGACCAGCTCCGGCAGGCCCTGCGCGCGCTCGCCTCCTCGGGCGACGCCGAAGCCCTGCTGCGCCAGCACCCGCCGGGCGGCCACCGGCACGACCGGGCCGCGGTCGCCACCCACCTGCTGGACCGCGGGATCGACACTCCGCCCGAGAACGTCCTGCTCACCAGCGGCGCGCAGCAGGCCCTGGACTGCGTCCTGCGCACGCTCACCCGCCCCGGGGACGTCCTCGCCGTGGACGCGCTCGGCTACCCGGGCATCAAGCTGCTCGCCACCGCCCACGGACTGGACCTCGCCCCCGTACCGGCCACCGCCGCGGGCCCGGACCTCGACGCGCTCGACCGGCTCTGCCGCACCCGGCCGGTGCGGGCGGTGTACACCCAGCCCACCGTCCACAACCCGCTCGGCTGGGTGCTCGACGCGGCGCAGCGCGAGCGCCTCGTCCGGCTCGCCGCCGACCACGGCTTTACCCTCGTCGAGGACGGCACCTACGCCTTCCTGGAGGCCGCACCGCCCCCGCCCCTGCACACCCTCGCTCCCGAGCGCACCTGCTACCTCGCAGGCCTCTCCAAGAGCGTGGCACCCGGTCTGCGGTTCGGCTTCGCCGTCCTGCCCACCCACCTGGTCCGGGCCGCCACCACCAACCTGCGCACGGCGGCCTGGGGCGCCCCCGGGCTGATCACCGCCCTCGCCACCGGCTGGCTCACCGACGGCACGGTCGCCCGGCTGGAACGGGAACGCCGTACGGACGCCGCCGCCCGCCAGTCCATCGCCCGCACCGCCCTGGCCGGCCTGCCGACCACCGCCCACCCCACCTCGTACATCGTCTGGCTCACCCTCGAACCCCACCAGCGCCCGGACCACGCGGCCGCCGCCCTGGCCGCCGAGGGCATCCTGATCTCCACCGCCGACGCCTTCGCCACCACCCCCCACCATCCCAACGCCCTCCGCCTCGCCCTCGCCACACCCCCGCTCCCCACCCTTCCCGCCGTCCTCACCCACCTCCGCACCACCCTCGAAGCCATCGCCCCCTGACTCCCCCCCCCCAGCCGGCACGGCATCAGAAGTCGGCCTCGCCGACTTCTCCCTCCCCCGCCGCGCGGGCGAAGCGGGTGCTCCAGTCGGCGAGCAGGCTCCGCAGGGCGGGTGGGGCGAGTACGTGGAACTCGGCGCCGAGGGAGCCCAGGGCCATGGCGGGCCAGTCGAGGGAGTCGGCCGTCATCCGCAGGCGGCAGCGGTCGGGGGTGACGGGTTCCACGGTGGCCCAGCGGCCGACGCGGGCGCGGACGTGGTCGGCCGGCGCCTCGACGAGGGCCTCCACGAGGTGCGGCCGGGGCATGCCCTGGAGGCCCGCGCGGACGAACTCCGCCGCGTCGGCGGCCGGGAGGGCGCGCGGGGCGAAGCGGGCGCCGCTGCCGGACGGGGCGGTGAGGCGGTCGATGCGGAAGCTGCGCCAGTCGGCCCGGTCGAGGTCGTACGCCACCAGGTACCAGCGGCGGTTCAGGCAGACCAGCCGGTGCGGTTCGACGTGCCGCTCCGTGCCGCGCCCGTCGGCGGCCGTGTAGGAGAACCGCACCCGTTCGCCGTCCCGGCAGGCGAGCGCCACCACGGTCAGGACGTCCGGGTCGACCCCCGCGCCCGCCCCGGTCCCCCAGTCCACCGGGACGGTCACCGCGCGCAGTGCCTCCACCCGTCGGCGCAGCCGGACCGGCATCACCTGGACCACCTTCGCCAGCACCCGCACCGAGGCCTCGGCGATTCCCTCCACCGGGCTCTCGGCCGCCGCCTGCAGGCCCACCGCGAGGGCCACCGCCTCCTCGTCGTCGATCACCAGCGGCGGCAGCGCCGCGCCCGCCGCCAGCTGGTAGCCGCCGTCGACGCCGCGCTGCGCCTCGACGGGGTAGCCGAGTTCGCGCAGCCGGTCGATGTCGCGGCGCAGGGTGCGGACGGAGACGCCGAGCCGGTCGGCCAGTTCCTCGCCCGGCCAGTACCGGTGGGTCTGGAGCAGGGAGAGCAGTCGCAGCGTCCGGGTGCTCGTGTTGGCCATGCCCCGATTCTCCCGGGATTCAGGACAGGAAGTGGCCGCAATGGTCCGTAGCGTTGTTCTTGTCCGAGGGAGCAGGACCCGAGCAGGACCCACAAGACCCGCAGAACCAGAGCAAAACCACAGCAAGACCCGAGCAAGTCCCGAGCAGGAACCGTGCAGGACCCGAGCGAAAGGCCGTCACGATGACCACGTCCACCACCCCCGCCGCCACCCCCCGGACCCTCACCGGCGAGCGCGCCGACCTCCTGGGGGCCCTGGAGAAGCAGCGGCACTTCCTGCGATTCACCACCCGCGACCTCACCGACGAGCAGGTCGGCCTGCGGACCTGTGCGAGCGAGCTGTGCCTGGGCGGCCTGATCAAGCACGTGACCAGCGTCGAGCGGCTCTGGGCGGAGTTCATCGTGCAGGGGCCGTCCGCGATGCCCGACTTCACCAGTTGGACCGAGGAGGACTTCGCTCGCCGCGCGGACGAGTTCCGCATGCTGCCCGGCGAGACGCTGGCCGGTGTCCTCGCGGCGTACGCCGAGGTCGCCCGCCGCACCGACGAGCTGGTGGCCGGCCTCCCCGACCTGGACGCCACCCAGCCGCTGCCGAAGGCCCCCTGGTTCGAGCCGGACGCCGAGTGGTCGGCCCGCCGGGTGCTGCTGCACATCGCCAACGAGACCGCCCAGCACGCCGGCCACGCCGACATCATCCGCGAGTCGCTGGACGGCGCGAAGTGCATGGGCTGAGCCGGTCCCGGACCGGCCGGGGTCCGTCGGCAGCCGCCGCCGGGCCCCGGGACCCACGGACCTGCCCCGGAAGCGCCCCGGAACCGCCCTCAGGCCCGCCCGACGAAGGTGAACCCTGCGCCGTCGACCACGTCGCGGACCAGGGCCTCGTCCAGCGGCTGCGCGGAGGCCACGGTGACCCGCCCGCTCGGTGCGTCGGCGCTGACGTCGGTGACACCCGGCAGGACGGCGAGTCCGGCGCTGACCGTCTTCTCGCAGTGGCCGCAGCTCATGCCGTCGACGGCGAAAACAGCGGTGGTGGACATGGCGGCGCCTCCGATGGCAGGTCAGACGGAACGAGGTCGACCCGGACGGATCGACCTGCCCCCACCACACCCGAATCCGACGGCGGCGCCCAGGGACACGCCGCCCGGGTGACACCATCGAGCGGTTCCGGGAACCGCCCGGGCCTCCCGTCCGACTGGCGTCCGCCCGGCGGCCATCCGGCCACCACCGCCCTCCCGCCCGTCCAGGCCCCGAGCAACGCGCCCTGACCTGCCGACACCCGCCCCCCGTGCCGGGCCGCCTGCCGAAAGACGGATAATCCTGGTCGGACCGGACGCACCGCACCGCGCGCCCGGTCCCGGTCGTGTTCCAGTCGGTGCCGGTGGAGGAGAAGCGTTGAACGGTGTGCCCGGCGGGGAGATCCTGGACTGGCCGGTGCTGCTGGAGGCCGCCGAGGCGGCCGCCCGCGCGACCACGGGCCGGGGCCGGGTCGCCGACTACATCCCGGCCCTCGCCAGCGCCGACCCGGAGGCCTTCGGCATGGCCGTGGCCACCGTCGACGGGGAGCTGCACGGCGTCGGGGACTGGGAGCGGCCATTCTCCGTGCAGAGCGTCTCCAAGCTGTTCACGCTCGCCCTCGCGGTGGCCTACGGCGGCGACACGCTCTGGCGGGGCGTCGGCCGCGAGCCGTCCGGCAACCCGTTCAACTCCCTGGTGCAGCTGGAGACCGAGCACGGCATCCCGCGCAACCCGTTCATCAACGCGGGCGCCCTGGTGGTCACCGACCGCCTCCAGACCATGACCGGCGACGCCTCGGGCGCGGTACGGGAGTTCCTGCGCCGCGAGTCCGGCAACCCGCTGCTCGACACGGACCCGGTGGTCGCCGCCTCGGAGGCCGAACACGGCCACCGCAACGCCGCGCTGGCCCACTTCATCGCCAGTCACGGCAATCTGGAGAACCCGGTCGAGACCGTCCTGGAGCACTACTACGCCCACTGCGCGGTCGCCACCAGCTGCCGCGACCTCGTCCTGGCCGGTTCCTTCCTCGCCCGCTACGGCGTGCGCGCCGACGGCACCCGGCTGATGTCCCGCAGCGAGGCCAAGCGGATCAACGCCGTCCTGCTCACCTGCGGCACCTATGACGCCGCCGGCGAGTTCGCCTTCCGCGTGGGCCTGCCCGGCAAGAGCGGCGTCGGCGGCGGCGTCCTCGCCATACTCCCCGGCCGCGCGGCCGTCTGCGCCTGGGGCCCGCGCCTGGACCAGGCCGGCAACTCCGTCGCCGCGGTCGCCGCCCTGGACACCCTGACCACCCTCTCCGGCTGCTCGGTGTTCTGATCCCCGGTGGGGAACCGGGCCCCGGCCGTCCGCACAGCGACCGGGACCCGGTGGTTCGAAGGGCGGCCGACCGCCATCGGGGAGGGCTACTCCACCGTCACGCTCTTCGCCAGGTTGCGCGGCTTGTCCACGTCGCGGCCGAGGGAGACGGCGGCGTGGTAGGCCAGCAGCTGGAGCGGGATGTTGAGCAGCAGCGGGTCCAGCTCGGGCTCGCTCTTGGGCACCAGGATGCAGTGGTCCGCGAGCTTCTCCTCGGGCCGCCGGTGGGCGACCGCGATGACCCGCCCGGAGCGGGCCTTGATCTCGCCCAACGTGGTCAGGTTCTTGTCCAGCAGCTCGTCGTCCGGAACCAGTGCCACGGTGGGCAGTTCGGGGCTGATCAGCGCCAGCGGGCCGTGCTTGAGCTCACTCGCCGGGTAGGCCTCGGCGTGCACGTAGGAGATCTCCTTGAGCTTCTGCGCGCCCTCGCGGGCCACCGGGAAGCCGCGCACCCGGCCGATGAACATCATGCCCGTCGACTCGGCGTACTCGGCGGCGAGTCCGGCGATCGCCTCGCTCTGCTCCAGCACCTCGCGGATCTGGTCGGGCAGCGCCTGGAGCGCCGAGACGATCCGGCGCCCGTCGGCGGGCGACAGGTCGTGGATGCGCCCGAAGTGCAGGGCGAGCAGCGCGAAGGCGACCACGGTGGAGGTGAAGGCCTTGGTCGAGGCGACGGAGACCTCGGGACCGGCGTGCAGGTAGATACCACCATCACACTCTCGGGCGATAGCGCTGCCCACGGTGTTGACGACGCCGAGCACCCGGCCGCCCTTGCGCTTGATCTCCTGGACGGCGGCCAGCGTGTCGTAGGTCTCACCGGACTGGCTGACCGCGACGTACAGGGTGTCCGCCTCGATCACCGGGTTGCGGTAGCGGAACTCCGAGGCCGGCTCGCTGTGCGCGGGGATGCGGGCCAGCTCCTCGATCAGCTGCGCGCCCATCTCGCCCGCGTAGTAGGCCGATCCGCAGCCGAGGATCTTCACCCGGCGGATCTCGCGCAGCTCCCGGGCGTCCAGGTTGAGGCCGCCGAGGTGGGCGGTCGCGAAGCGCTCGTCGAGGCGGCCGCTCAGGGTGCGCTCGACCGAGCCGGGCTGCTCGTGGATCTCCTTGAGCAGGAAGTGCTCGAAGCCGCCGGTGTCGTAGGAGTCGACCTCCCAGTCCACGGTGGACGGCTGGCGGTGCGTGGTGCGGGCGTCCGCGGTGAAGGTGCGGAAGCCGTCGGCCCGGACGGTGGCGAGCTCGCCGTCCTCCAGGTGGACGACCTGGCGGGTGTAGCGGACCAGCGCGGAGACGTCCGAGGCGGCGAACATCTCCTTCTCGCCGATGCCCAGCACGATCGGGCTGCCGTTGCGGGCGACGACGATGCGGTCCGGCCGCTCGGCGTCGAGCACCGCGATGCCGTAGGTGCCGACCACCCGGCTCAGCGCGGCGCGCACCGCGTCCTCCAGCTCCACGCCCTCGGCGACGTTCGCCGCGATCAGGTGGGCGAGCACCTCGGTGTCGGTCTCGGAGTGGAACACGGCGCCGTCGGCGGTGAGCTTGGCGCGCAGCTCGTCGGCGTTCTCGATGATGCCGTTGTGGACGACGGCGATCCGCTCGGCGTTGTCCAGGTGGGGGTGGGCGTTGGCGTCGCTGGGGACGCCGTGGGTGGCCCAGCGGGTGTGGCCGATGCCGGTGGTGCCCTTGAACCGGGCCGGCACGGCGGCGGCCAGGTCGGCGACCCGGCCCTTCACCTTGCGGAGCTTGATCCCGCCGCTGCGCCCGGTGACGGCGACACCGGCCGAGTCGTAGCCGCGGTACTCCAGCCGCGCCAGCCCCTCCAGCAGGAAGGGGGTCGCGTCCTTGGGGCCGATGTAGGCCACGATTCCGCACATGCGTGGTCTCCTCTTCGAAGTCTTCGGAAGGTCGGGAACGGCGGTCCGGTCGGAAGGAACGGCGGATCGGCCGGATCGGACGGCTCAGCCGTAGACGATCCGCCGCAGCTGGCGGGCCGACAGCTCCGGCGCCGAGACCCGGCGCTGCGGCAGCTCCTCGGCGAGCCGGGCGAAGATCCGCTCGTTGGTCAGACCGCGTGCCTGGAGCTCGGTGTGGCGGCGGCGCACGTACTCCTCGGTGCTCTCGGAGAAGTACGCCAGCACCTCCGCCACGACCCGCGCCGCCTCCCGGGGCCCGAGCGGGCTGGTCCGGGTGAGGTGGGCGAGGAGGTCTTCGTGAGGGTGGGATGAGCTCGGCACGAATGAGGAGCCTAGGTCGGGCTCCCCGCCGAAGCCAAAGTTTCTGCCCGAAATCGGGCAGACATTACGACTTTCAGACCACGTTCACGCCTCCTTCACATTGGACCGCCGATCGGCCACCCGGTCACCCCCGTTCTCGAAAGCCCCTTGAAGCGACGCCAACTCCGCACGTAGCGTGACCCCCTGAACACGAAGCGGAAGACCGGAGGCTTGCGGATGTGCGGGATCACCGGATGGGTCGCGTTCGAGCGCGACCTCACCGCCGAACGGGGGGTCATCGAGGCGATGACGGCCACCCAGGTCCGTCGCGGCCCGGACGCCGGCGGCGTGCACCTGGAGCCGCACGCCGCGCTCGGCCACCGCCGGCTCGCGGTGATCGACATCGCGGGCGGCGTCCAGCCGATGACGGTCGAGCACGACGGCCGGACGCTGGCCGTGCTCACCTACAGCGGAGAGGTCTACAACCACCGCGAACTGCGCGCGGACCTGGAGGCGGCCGGGCACCGCTTCCGCACCCGCAGCGACACCGAGGTCGTGCTGCGCGCCTACCTGGAGTGGGGCGAGCACCTGGCCGAGCGGCTCAACGGCATGTTCGCCTTCGCGATCTGGGACGTGCGGCGCGAGGAGCTGCTGCTGGTCCGCGACCGGATGGGCGTCAAGCCCCTGTACCTCCACCGCACCCCGGACGGCGTGATCTTCGGCTCCGAGGTCAAGGCCCTGCTCGCCCACCCCGCCGTCCGCCCGGTGGTGGACCTGGACGGGCTGCGCGAACTGCTCGGCTACACCCGCACCCCCGGCCTCACCCCGTACCGGGACATCCACGAGGTCCGGCCCGGGCACGTGGTGCGGGTGCGCCGCGAGGGCCTCACGGTGCGCCGCTACTGGGCGCTGGAGGCGCGCGAGCACCGCGACAGCCTGGAGGCCACCGTCGCCACCGTCCGGGCCCTGCTGGACGACATCGTGCACCGCCAGCTGGAGGCGGACGTCCCGCTCTGCTCGCTGCTCTCCGGCGGCCTGGACTCCAGCGCCGTCACCGCCCTCGCCTCCCGGACGCTGGGCGCCGCCGGGGCCGGCCCGGTGCGCTCCTTCTCCGTCGGCTTCGCCGGGCAGAGCGAGACCTTCCACGCCAACGACGTCCGGCAGACCCAGGACGGCCCGTTCGCCCGGCTGCTCGCCGAGCACGTGGGCGCCGACCACAGCGTCGTCGAGCTGGACGCCGCCGACCTGACGGACCCGTCCCGGCGCTCCGCCGTGCTGCGCGCCCGTGACCTGCCCAACGGCGTCGGCGACATGGACACCTCGCTGCTACTGCTCTTCCGGGGCGTGCGCCGGCACTCCACCGTCGCGCTGTCCGGCGAGTCCGCGGACGAGCTCTTCGGCGGCTACCGCTGGTTCCACGACCCCGAGACCATCGCCGTCGAGGACTTCCCCTGGGCGCTCGGCCTCACCGGCATCGCCGGCGGCGGAGCCACCCCGCGCGAGTACCTCCTGGACGCCGAACTGCTCCGCAAGCTCGACCTGGACGGCTACCGCAGGGCCCGCTACCGCGAGGCGATCGCCGAGGTCCCGCACCTGCCGGCGGCGGATCCGCTGGAACGGCGGATGCGCGAGATCTCGTACCTCAACCTGACCCGCTTCGTCTGCATCCTGCTCGACCGCAAGGACCGGATGAGCATGGCCAACGGCCTGGAGGTCCGGGTGCCGTTCTGCGACCACCGGCTGGTCCAGTACGTCTTCAACGCCCCGTGGGCGATGAAGACCTTCGACGGGCGGGAGAAGAGCCTGCTGCGCGCCGCCGTCCGGGACGTGCTGCCGCCCGCGGTCGCCGAGCGGCCCAAGAGCCCGTACCCCGTCACCACGGACCCGCACTATCCGGCGAAGCTGCGCGCCGAACTGGCCCGGCTCGCCGTCGAGCGCACCTCACCGGCCCTGGACCTGCTCGACCGGCGGCGCCTGACCGACGCGCTCGCCCCGGACACCGACCCGCAGTCCGTCCGGCTGGCCGTGGACCTCGCGCTGGACTTCGACGCCTGGCTGACGGAGTACCGGGTGACGCTGGAGCTGTGAACGCGGGCGCCCCACGGGCCCCCGGGAGAGGCCCGCGGGGCGCCGGGGCGCCGGGGCGCGGGTGCCACCACCCGGACGGCGCAGTTGGCGACGCCCGCGCCCCCATACTCCGTCCGGGTGATTGTGCGGAGCCCCATCCCGCCGGGCCCCGCGGTCCCCCGGTGCGGTAGCGTCGCCGACACCTCCCGAACGGCGGGCGAATACGCGGATTACCCGCTCATCTGCCGTCAGGATGGAAGCGAAACGTTCACCTCGATCCGCCGGGGGATCCCGTCATGCAGCCGCGAGTCTTCGCGATTCTCACCGCCCTGCTCCTGGGCGTCCTGGGCCTGGGGTCGGTGGCCGTCACCGACTGGTCGCCCGCGGCGGCCACCGCGCCCCAGGCCGCCGCCCCCGGGGGCACCGCCGCCGGCGCCAAGCCGGCCGCGGCCGGTGCCGCGGGCGCCACCCCGACCGGCGACCCGGCGGTGTGGACCCGCTCCACGCTGCGCAACAAGCTGATGGCCGAGATGGACGCCACCGACCCCGGCGTCGCCCTGGCCGACCTCGACAAGATCACCAAGGAGAAGCCGTACACCGTGCGCTTCTGCCACCCGATCGCGCACGAGCTCGGCCACGCGGCGGTCAAGCGCTTCAACGCCGACTTCCAGAAGGTCATCTCCTTCCCGCACGAGACCTGCGCGGCCGGCTACCTGCACGGCGCGGTCGAGGAGATGCTCAACGCCTCCACCCAGCCCGAGACGGACCTGCTCAAGCTCTGCGCGCCCAAGAACAACGGCCCCTGCATCCACGGCGTCGGCCACGGCACGATGTTCGTCGCCAAGCAGGACGTCGCCAAGGCCCGCGACCTGTGCAACAGGTTCCCCTCCGACCAGAACCGGATCCGCTGCTCCGAGGGCCTGTTCATGCAGCTCTTCGGCCCCGACGAGGAGGACGAGCAGGCCAAGGCCAACCTCCCGGCGGACAAGCTCGCCCAGGACCCGCTCTACCCGTGCAAGGACCAGCCGGCGCTGTTCCAGTCCGCCTGCTTCTTCTACGCCCCGACCTTCTACCTGTCCTCGCACGACTACCCGAACCACCCCGAGGTCTACGCCGAGGCCCTCAAGTGGTGCCTCAACGGCAAGGCCGGCGGCGGAGCGGTGGACTGCAGCCGCGGCGTCGGCTCGCGCACCATGAAGTACAACCTGGACCGCGAGGACTGGGCGGCCCAGCAGTGCGCCACCGCCGCCGACGGCTGGCAGCGCAAGGCCTGCGCCGAGGGCCTGGTCAGCTACTACACCGTCAACTACACCGACGGGGGCGCGGCAGGACGGCTCTGCGCCAAGATCACCAACAAGGAGATGCAGGGCTACTGCCGCTCGGCGAGCGGCCTGTCCAGCTCGCTGGACTGAGCCCCGGTCACCCGGACCGACACCCCGCTCTCAGCACGAGGGCCCGCGCCGCACGGCGCGGGCCCGTTTGCGTAGGATCACCCGATCATCGCCTGATCAGGGTGCGCCAAGGACGCCGCGCCCCGCCCCTCCCCGGCCTCCCTGGAGCACGCCATGACCACCGAGGACATCCCCGGCGCCGATTTCCGCCGTGCCGCCCATGCCACCGCCGACCTGGTCTCCGACTACCTCGCCGAACTTCCCGGGCGCCCGGTCTGGCAGCCCATGGACGAGGCCGCCCGACGGGCCCTGCTCGACGCCCCGCTGCCCGCCGAGGGCCGCCCGCTCGACGAGCTGGTCGGCGCCATCGGGCGGGACGTCCTCCCGTACCCGATGGGCAACGGCAACCCGCGCTTCTTCGGCTGGGTCAACTCCGCCCCCGCCCCCGCCGGGGTGCTCGCCACCCTCGCCGCCTCCGCGATGAACCCCAGCTCGGCCGGCGGCGACCACGCCGACGTCCACCTGGAGCGCACCGTGGTCCGCTGGACAGCCGAGCTGGTCGGCTTCCCGCACCCGACCGGCGGCGGCCTGCTCACCTCCGGCACCTCGATGGCGACCATCGTCTGCCTCGCCGCCGCCCGCAACCGCGCCGCCCGGCGGGCCGGCCGGGACGTCCGCGAGGAGGGCCTGGCCGGCCTGCCCCCGCTGGTCGGCTACGTCACCGGCGAGACCCACTCCTGCGTCCGCAAGGCCGCCGAACTCCTCGGCCTCGGCAGCCGCCACCTGCGCACCGTGGCCACCGCCCCCGACGGCCGACTGGACACCTCCGATCTGCGGTCGGCCATCGAGCGCGACCGCGCGGCCGGCCTGCTGCCCTTCCTGGTGGTCGCCTCGGCCGGCACCGTCGGCGCCGGCGCGGTGGACGAGTTCGGCCCGATCGCCGACCTCTGCGAGGAGCAGGGCCTCTGGCTGCACGTGGACGGCGCGTACGGCGCCTTCGGCCGGCTCGACCCGGCCATCGCCCACCGCTACGCCGGACTGGAGCGCGCCGACTCACTCGCCCTCGACCCGCACAAGTGGCTCGGCGTCCCGGTCGACTGCGGCTGCGCGCTGGTCCGCGACACCGAGGAACTGCGCGGCACCTTCAGCCTCGTCCCGTCCTACCTGCGCGACGAGTCGGCCGGCGCGCTCGGCTGGTTCTCCGAGTACGGAACCGAGCAGACCCGCCCCTTCCGAGCCCTCAAGGTCTGGGCCACCATCGCCCACAAGGGCCGCGCCGGCCTCGCCCAGGACATCGCCCACTGCACCGCGCTGGCCCGACGACTCGGCGAACTCATCAAGGCGGACGAGGAGTTGGAGCTGCTCGCCGAGGTGCAGACCTCGATCGTGGCGTTCCGCCACCGCGCCCCCGGACTGGACGAGGCCGCCCGCGACTCCCTCAACCGCGACCTCCCCGTCGCCGTCCAGCGGCGCGGCCGGGTCTTCGTCACCGGCGCCCGCCTCGGCGCCGCCGAGATGCTCCGCGCCTGCTTCCTCAACGCCGCCACCACGGAGGACGACCTGCACCTCCTGCTCGCCGAGGTCAAGGCCGCGGCCGCCGAACTGCTCGGATAGCGGCACCGGATCCGCGCCCACCGCCCCGGCCCGCCCTGCGGGCGCGGATCCGGCCGGCGGTCAGTCCCGCGCCTCAGTCCTCCGCCTCGACCTCGACCTCGACCAGGAACTCGTTCACGGAAAGGCTCCGTTCTCCAGGGGTCCGCGGCGGGGTCACACCTCTCGCCGCCCTTCGCACTCCCAGGTCTCGCAACTGCCCTGAGCCGCCCTCACCGCGCCGGCGGGGGCGCGGTGAGGGCGGGCCGGCTCAGCCCCGCCCGGCGGGGCGCACCGTGCAGGCCGCGTTGGCGAGCATCGGCCCGAAGCCGCCGAGCAGGGCGCCGATCACCTGGTGGCAGGCGGCGGCCTCCTCGGGCGTCTTGGGGCCGTTGTCGGCGGCGCCGGCCGGCCGGGCGAGGGCGAGCGGCACGGCCAGCAGCAGGGCGCAACAGGCCGTCGCCAGTGCGGAGTTCCTCACGGACGTGGAAGCGGACATCGGAAAGCCCCTTCGGAAGGAGTCGGGATCGGCGGAAAGCCGAGCCATCCCTATCCGAAGGGGCTCCCCCGCTCAGGGATCCTGGGCCATCCGTGAGCGTTTCCGGAGCATTCGATCAGAAGCGGCATCCGGTCAGCGGTGCCGTCCGGTCAGCGCCCCGGGCGCTCGCCGGGCACCGTCCGCTCCACCTCCCGGATCGCGGCGGCCAGCTCGGCCACCCCGTGCTCCCGCAGCACCCCGTAGTGGTCACCGGCCAGGTCGACCACGGTGGGCGGGGCGGCCGAGTAGCCGCTGCGGCCCTCGATGAAGGAGTAGTCGTCGCCCGCTGCCTTGAAGAGGGTCACCGGCGCCTCCAGCCGCCGCTCGGCGAGTTCGCGGAAGCTGTACTCGAACTCGTAGGTCTCACCGACGATCCCGGTGATCCGCCGGATCAGCTCCTCGTCCAGCTCCGGCAGCATCCGGTGCACGAAGGCGACGAAGGTCGACTCGTCCACCGTCTCGGCCAGGCAGCGTTCCAGTTCGGGGCCGCCGATCCGACCGGTGAACACCCCGAACAGGATGGTGAGGTACCCCGGGTCGGTGTACGAGGCCTCACGGCCCCGCCGACGGCCGTCGCCGTGACGCACCTTCGGGTTGCCGGGGCAGATCAGCAGCAGGCGCTCCACCCGCTGCCCGGCCCGCTCCAGCTGCCAGGCCGCCTCGAACGCGACCCGGGCGCCGAAGGAGAAGCCCCACAGCGTGTACGGGCCCCGCGGCTGCACCCGGCGCAGCTCGGCGACGTCGGCGGCGGCCATCTCCCGGATGGTCGGGTACGGCGTCTCGCCGGGGTTGATGCCGTACGCCTGGACGCCGTAGAACGCCCGGCCCCCGCTCGCCTCGCGGCCGAGCGGCCGCAGGTTCATCGGGTAGCCGCCGAGGCCGGGCCAGCAGAACACCGCCCGGCCGGCGTCGCCCGGGTGCAGCGGTATCAGCCGGGAGGCCGCGCCCCCGCCGCCGCTCTCCCCGCGGCCCCCGCCGTCGCCCTCCCCGCGCGCCCGCTCGATGCGCCCGGCCAGGTCACCCAGCCGGGGGCACTCGAAGAGCACCTGCAGCGGCAGGGCGACGCCGAACTCCCGGTTGATCCGGTTGACCAGGGCGACGGCGATCAGCGAGTTCCCGCCGACGGCGAAGAACTCGTCCGTCACCGACACGTCCTCGTAGTTCAGCGCCCGCCCCCAGGCCTCGGCCAGCCACCGCTCGCACCCGGTGGCCGGGGCGACGAACTCGCCGCGCACGTCGGCCGTGCGGACGGCCTCGGACGCGGCCAGCGCCTTGAGGTCCACCTTGCCGTTCGCGGTGAGCGGCAGGGCGTCCAGCACCAGCACCCGGCCCGGCAGCATGTAGTCGGGCAGCAGGGTGGCCAGTTCCTCCTTGATGATCTCGGCCGGGCCCTTCATGTGGACGGTGTCCTCGTGCATGCCCTCGCTGCGGATCTGCTCCTCGCTCACCTTGCCGCCGAGGAAGAAGTACGACGGTCCCGGCGTGATGCCGCGGCCGGCCAGGATCTCGTCGATGCGGCGGGCGGCGGGCAGCGGGTGGCCGGATTTGGAGCTGTAGCCGGAGGACATGAAGCCCATGGCCAGGCCGTTGCGCTGGAGGCGGTGCAGCACCGCGCCGAGTTCGACGTACTGCAGCCACTCCTCCTCGGTTCGGCTGACGGCGGTAATGCCGAACGAGGCCCGGGCGTAGACGGCCTGGTTGATCGCGATCACGTGCCGGGACTCCACCACCTCGTCCGAGACGTGCGTCAACTCGCCGTCGGCGTACCGGTAGAGGCCGCCGGGCAGGCCGTCCACCCGGCCCTCGTGGGCCTGGACGTACAGCTCGACGCGCTCGGCCCGCGCCGGGCCGCCGGCCCGGACGACGGCGAAGCCGCCCAGGTAGTGGTCCTCCTCGGCGACGTCCAGCCGGTCCTTGACCGCCGGGTCGAGGCCGAGCGGGCGCACGTCCAGCCCGTACCCGGGCAGCACCTCCGCCAGGACGCCCAGCATGTGGCCGGTCTCGAACTCCAGCACCTCCCGGATGTTGTTCTTGTAGACCGGCTCGACGGCGCCGTGCTTCCCGGAGAAGTGCAGCCTCAGGTAGGGCTCGGACGCGGGCTCGGCGGGCCCGATCCGGACCAGGACGTGTTCGACCGGGTGGTAGTAGTACAGCCCGGCGGCGAGCCCGTCCAGGCCGTCGGTCTCCAGGTACAGCTGGGTCGCGTACAGCGCGCCGGGCGAGGCGTAGGAGTACTTGGGCAGCAGCCGCTCCTCGCTGTGGAACTGGCCGAACCACCGCAGGACGCGGCCGAGTTCCGGCAGGCCCAGGAGCTCCGGGTCGCGGCCGCAGGCGCCGGCCGGGCGCGGGGCGAGCAGCGCGGTGAGGTCGTCCCGGGTGACGGCGCCGCCCTCGTAGAACCGGTAGGTCTTGCGGGCGAAGGTCTCCCGGCGCTGCTCCTCGGTCTCCTTCCGTCCGGGCAGCTCGACCCGTTCGCGGCCGGCCAGTCCGCTCCGGTCGCGCAGGCCCGGGTCGGACAGCTGGGCCTTGACCTGGAGCTTGCTGGCCTTGGACTGGTGGTGGCCGCCGTGGCTGCCCTGGTCCATCAGGGCGGCCTCGCGCGGGTTGAGTTCGACGCAGGCGACCAGGTTCGGGTGCCCGGTGCGGTCGTCCCCGGTGACGACCGCGGCCGCGCGGCGCACCCAGGTGTGCTCCTCGATCGCGCGGGCGATCTCGTCCAGCTCGACCCGGTACCCGCGCAGCTTGACCTGGTTGTCCACCCGGCCGGCGAACTGCAGGGTGCCGTCCGGGTTCCACTGCACGAGGTCGCCGGTGCGGTACAGCCGCTCGCCGGGGTCGAACGGGGCGCGGACGAACCGCTCCGCGGTCAGCTCCGGCCGGTTCAGGTAGCCGCGGGCGAGCTGGACGCCGCCGATGTACAGCTCGCCGACGCCGTCGGCGGCGACCGGCAGCAGCTCCTCGTCGAGGACGTAGCACCGGGTGTCGGCCACCGGCCGGCCGATCGGCACCGAGCCCGCGCCGTCGCCCGGAGCGGCCGGGTCCACCAGGTGCGAGGTGGCGTTGATGGTGCACTCGGTCGGGCCGTACAGGTTGACCAGCGCGGCCTGCGGCAGGGCCTGGAGCAGGTCGCGGGCGAGCCGCCGGGAGAGTGCCTCGCCGCCGGCGAACACCCGGGTCAGGCCGGTGCAGTCGGTGAAGCCCTCGGTGTCCAGCAGCGCCCGCAGCAGGGTGGGCACGCACTGGAGCGCGGTCACCCGGTGCCGCCGGACGGCGGCGACCAGCGCCTCCGGGTCGCGGTACAGGCCGGGCGTGCCGGCCACCACCCGGGCGCCGACGGCGGGGGCGAGGATCTCCCACTGCGCGGCGTCGAAGCTCATCGGGGTCTTCTGCAGCACCGTGACCTCGGGGTCCAGGTGCCCGGCGGAGTGCATCCAGCGCAGCTGGGAGACCACCGAGCGGTGCTCGATCATCACGCCCTTGGGCCGGCCGGTGCTGCCCGAGGTGTAGATCACGTAGGCGAGCGACTCCGGCGCGGCGGCGTCCTCCGCCGCGTCCGGCAGCGGCTCGGCGTCCTCGAAGGTGACGACCGCGGTCCCGGCGGGGGCCAGTGCGGCGAGCCGCTCGCGCAGGTGCGCCTGGGTGAGCACGATCCGGGTGCCGCTGTCCTCGAGCATGTAGCGGAGCCGGTCCTCGGGGTACTCGGGCGACAGCGGCAGGTAGCCCGCCCCGGCGTGGAGCACGCCCCAGGCGCCGGCGACCAGCTCGACGGACGGCTCGACGTACAGGCCGACGCAGCCGTCCGGGCCGGCGCCCAGCCGGCGCAGCCGTACGGCCAGCCGGCGGGCCGTCCCGGACAGCTCCCGGAAGGTGAGGCCGCCGCCCTCACCGAGGACGGCCGGCGCGTCGGGCCGGATGCCCGCCTGCCGGTCGAGCAGCCCGGTCAGCGCGGTGCCGACCGGAGCACGGCGGGCGTGCGGGACGGCGGGGGTGGCGGTGTCGGTGTCGGTGGTGGGGACGGACGGGGTGTCGCGCATGAGGAATGACTTTCGATGGTGCGTGGACGGACGGGCCCGGTGCTCCCGCTCACCAGGAGCACCGGGATCGCCACCCACCGTCGGCCGCCCGGCGTCCCGGCCGCATGAGGCACCGGTCGGGACCTGCGCGGGTGCCGTCCCGGCCGACCCGCCCGACGTCCCGGGCGGGAGCCCGCCCGGTCCCACGCCTCCCGAGCGCCGCCGGGCATTCGCGCGTTCACGATCACGTAACCGAACGGAAGCGCACCGTCGGTAGCGTCGGCGGCATGAAGGCATCCCGCACGCGCCCCGAACGGCTCTGGCACCGGCCCTTCCGCAGGTCCGACCGCAGGTGCGCGGCGCCCCAGGGCCAGGCCACCCGGCTGCCCGCGCTCACCGGCGGCCCGTACCGGACCGGCCGGCCGCAGCCGCCCGCGGAGCATGCCGCCGGCCAGGCACCGGAGGCCCCGTCCCGGCTGTCCCTGCCGGACGGGACCGAGCTGCTGCTGCGCCCGGCCGGGCCGGGCGACCGGGCGGCGGCACTGGCGATGCACGGCCGCTGCTCCCCCGCCGCGCTGCGGCTGCGCTACCACGGCCCGGTCCGCGACGCCGGCCGCTACCTGGACCACCTGCTGGACCCCCGGCACGGCCGCAGCCTCGTCGTGACCGCCCCGGACGGGCGGATCGTCGCGCTCGGGCACCTGATGTGGGACGACGGCGAGGCCGAGCTGGCCGTCCTGGTCGAGGACGCCTGGCAGCGGCGCGGGCTGGGCCTGGCGCTGCTGCGGCGGCTGTCGGCGGCGGCCCGGGCGGCCGGCGTGGGGACGGTGTACGCGGTGACCCACGGCGACAACGCCGGGCTGATCGCCGCGATGCGGCGGCTGGACGCGCCGCTGGACTTCCGGGCCGAGGACGGCACCCTGGTGATCACCGCCACGTTGGCCGCCGCGGATCCGGCCGGATGCGCCCACCGTCCGCACCGCTGATCATTTCTTCACCAGATCCTTACCCGGGTCGCTCGGGAACCCCGCGGTGCCCGTGGAGCGTCGTGAAGGAGTGGGGGTTTGGAGCCGATCCCTTGGGGCCGCTCCGTACACCGCTCTCCCCGGCAGGCCGTCAGCGACGCCCGCGAACGCGTCGCAGCAGGCGGCACGGGGTCCGGATCGTCCGGTCGGGCTACGGAGTCGGTAGGCTGACCCCCGTCCCCGCCGCCCGTCGGCCCGTTATCCGGCCACGGGTGGTGCCGCAGCAAGGAGGAACCACTGAGCATGGCAGGCACCGAATCGGAGCCCACAGGCGCACGCGACGCCTCGCTGCCGGCCCGCGCCAAGATCGCGGTCACCGCCGGCCGGGTCGCCGCCGCCGTGTCGCGCAAGGCCGGGCGCGGGAGCGGCTCGGTGATCGGCGGCAAGGTCGCCCTCAAGCTCGACCCCGACCTGCTCGCCACCCTCGCCGACCACCTCGACGTCGTCCTGGTCAGCGCGACCAACGGCAAGACCACCACCACCCGCCTGATCGCCGAGGCGCTGCGCGCCGCCGGCCCGGTGGTCTCCAACGCCCTGGGCGCCAACATGCCGGCCGGCATCACCTCCGCCCTGGCCGGCGGCACGGACGCCCGCTTCGGCGTGATCGAGGTCGACGAGAAGTACCTGGCGACGGTCGCCCGCGACACCCGCCCCAAGGCGATCGCCCTGCTCAACCTCTCCCGCGACCAGCTCGACCGCGCCGCCGAGACCCGGATGATGGCCGAGAAGTGGCGCGAGGGCCTGCAGAACACCGAGGCCGTGGTCATCGCCAACGCCGACGACCCGCTGGTGACCTGGGCCGCCTCCTCCTGCAAGAAGGTGGTCTGGGTGGCCGCCGGACAGGCCTGGAAGGAGGACGCCTGGTCCTGCCCCGCCTGCGGCGGTGTCATGCAGCGCCCCGGCGACGACTGGTTCTGCCAGGACTGCGGCTTCCGCCGTCCCAACCCGCACTGGGCGCTCCAGGGCACCCACGTGATCGACCCGCAGCGCGGCGCCTGGCCGATCCAGCTCCAGCTGCCGGGCCGGGCCAACCTGGCCAACGCCACCAGCTCCGCCGCCGTCGCCGCCGTGTTCGGCGTCGCCCCGCAGGTCGCCCTGGAGCGGATGCGCTCGGTGGCCGCCGTGGCCGGCCGCTACGACGTGGTCCAGTACCAGGGCCGGGACATCCGCCTGCTGCTGGCCAAGAACCCGGCCGGCTGGCTGGAGACCTTCTCGCTGATCGACGGCCCGCCCGCCCCGGTGATCCTCTCCGTCAACGCCCTCGACGCCGACGGCACCGACACCTCCTGGCTGTGGGACGTCGACTACGAGCGCCTCGCCGGGCACCCGGTCTTCGTGATGGGCCAGCGCAAGCTGGACCTGGCCGTCCGCCTGGAGGTCGCCGGGCTCCAGTTCCACGTGGTGGACACCCTGGAGCAGGCCGTCCGGATGGCCCCGCCCGGCCGGATCGAGGCCATCGCCAACTACACCGCCTTCCAGCAGCTGCGGAAGGTCGTGGCCGGCTGATGCCGCGCCCGCACACCAGTCTTTACGTGACGGAAGGCCTTCGAGGATGAGTGAGAGCAGCCTGCGCGTGGTCTGGGTCTACCCGGACCTGCTCAGCACCTACGGCGACCGGGGCAACGCCCTGGTCGTGGAGCGCCGGGCCCGCCAGCGCCACCTCAACGTGACCCGGATCGACGTCCGCTCCGACCAGGCGATCCCCACCAGCGGTGACATCTACCTGATCGGCGGCGGCGAGGACCGCCCGCAGCGCCTGGCCGCCGAGCGGCTGCGCGCCGACACCGGCCTGGTGCGGGCCGCCGAGAACGGTGCGATCATCTTCGGCGTCTGCGCCGGTTTCCAGATCATGGGCCACGAGTTCATCAACGACCTCGGCGAGCGCGAGCCGGGCCTGGGCCTGCTCGACGTCTGGACCACCCGCGGCGAGGGCGCCCGCTGCGTCGGCGACGTGCTCGCCGACGTCGACCCCCGGCTCGGCCTGCCGCAGCTGACGGGCTTCGAGAACCACCAGGGCGTCACCCACCTCGGCCAGGGCGTGCAGCCCTTCGCCACCGTCAACGTCGGTCGGGGCAACGGCACCGGTGACGGCACCGAGGGCGCCTGGCGGGACACCGTGTTCGGCACCTACCTGCACGGCCCGGTGCTGGCCCGCAACCCCGCCGTGGCCGACATGCTGCTGAAGCTCGCGCTGGACGTCAGCGCGCTGCCGCCGGCGGACACCACCTGGTACGACGCGCTGCGCGCCGAGCGCATCGCGGCCGCGACGCGCCCCCAGTAGTACATCCGTACGCCCCGGCCGGGTGCCCGCCATGCGGTCACCCGGTCCGCGGGCGGCCCCGGAAGTACCACAATGGGGCTGCCTACTGCACACCCTCCTCGGCAGCAGGCTGCAATTCCGCGCGGGGGCGCCGACGGCGCCGCTCCCGCGTCGGCTCCTGCCCGGCCGGACCAGGGGCCGTATGCTCGACTTCGCGGCCGTTTTCGGACGTTCTGTCCGGATCGGCCGGTCCTTCACCCCTCGGCCACCTCCCCGCCACCCCGGTGTGGGAGCGACCCGTTACGGTGACGGCTCGTCGTCCCAGCCTGTAGTCCGGCCGTTCCTCGGTTCTGCTCGGGAGTTGCAAAGCTAATGCGTATTGGAGTGCTGACCAGCGGCGGTGACTGCCCCGGCCTGAACGCGGTGATCCGTTCCGTGGTCCACCGGGGGGTGGTCGACCACGGCGACGAGATCATCGGGTTCGAGGACGGGTGGCGCGGGTTCCTGGAGGGCCACCACCGCCCCCTGACCCTGGACTCGGTGAGCGGCATCCTGGCCCAGGGCGGCACCATCCTCGGTTCCTCCCGGGTCCAGCCGAGCCACCTCCGGGACGGCGTCGAGCGGGCCAGGAAGTACTGCTCCGACCTCGGTCTGGACGCGGTCATCCCGATCGGCGGCGAGGGCACCCTGAAGGCCGCCAAGCTGATGAGCGACGCGGGCCTGCCGATCGTCGGCGTGCCGAAGACCATCGACAACGACATCGCCGCCACCGACGTGACCTTCGGCTTCGACACCGCCGTCTCGGTGGCCACCGAGGCGCTGGACCGTCTGAAGACCACCGCCGAGTCCCACCAGCGGGTCATGGTCGTCGAGGTCATGGGCCGCCACACCGGGTGGATCGCGCTGAACGCGGGCATGGCGGCCGGCGCGCACGCCATCGTCGTCCCGGAGCGCCCGTTCCACATCGACAAGCTCACCGAGGTCGTCCGCGAGCGCTTCGACCGGCAGAAGAAGTTCGCCATCGTGGTCTGCGCCGAGGGCGCCAAGCCCGAGCCCGGCACCATGCACTGGGAGGAGGGCACCAAGGACATCTACGGCCACGAGCGGTTCACCGGCATCGCCACCCAGCTCTCCCGCGAGCTGGAGCACCGTCTCGGCAAGGAGGCCCGCCCGGTGATCCTCGGCCACACCCAGCGCGGCGGCACCCCGACCGCCTACGACCGGGTGCTCGCCACCCGCTTCGGCTGGCACGCCGTCGAGGCCGTCCACAAGGGCGCCTTCGGGCACATCACCGCACTGCAGGGCACCAACATCAACCTGGTGCCGCTGGCCGAGGCGGTCGCCGAGCTGAAGACCGTGCCACAGGACCGTTACCTGGAGGCCGAGACGGTCATCTGACCGCCCGCCCGCACCCACAGGCCCCCGGACCCCGCCCCGCGCGGTCCGGGGGCCTCGTGCTCGCCGGATCCAGTGGACGACGGCCCCGGCTTCGGGTGGGCGCGGTCTCCCGCCTCGGGTGGGCGCGGCCCGACCCCGGCCGTTAGCGTGTCCGGCATGGAGATCCTCGCGTACGGAGTGCAGGCCGACGAACGGCCACTGCTGGAGCAGGCCTTCGCCGGCCGGCACGGGCTTCGCTGCCTGGACGTGTTCCTCAACCGCGACACCGCGCCGCTGGCCGTCGGCTACCCGGCCGTCAGCAGCAGCGTCAACGCCGTCCTCGACCCCGAGACCCTCGCCATCCTCGCCGCCGGCGGCACCAAACTCGTCGCCCAGCGCTCCACCGGCTTCAACAACATCGACCTCGACGCCGCCGCCAAACTCGGCCTCACCATCGCCCGGGTCTCCCACTACAGCCCGTACTCGGTGGCCGAACACGCCTGGGCCCTCGCCCTGGCCGTCAACCGCCGCCTCACCCGCGCCGCCAACCGCACCCGCGAGTTCGACTTCCGCCTCGACGGCCTGCTCGGCCGGGACGTCCACGGCATGACCGTCGGCGTGATCGGCACCGGCAAGATCGGCGAGTGCTTCGCCCGGATCGCGGCCGGCTTCGGCACCGAACTCCTCGGCTGGGACATCGCGCAGAACCCGGCCTGCCTGGAACTCGGCATGACGTACACCGAGCTCCCCGAACTCCTCACCCGCGCCGACCTGGTGAGCCTCCACGTCCCCCTCCTCCCCGCCACCCACCACCTGATCGACGGGGGCGCGCTGGCCCGGATGAAGGACGACGCCATCCTGATCAACTCCAGCCGCGGCGGCCTCATCGACAGCGCCGCCCTGGTCGAGACCCTGCGCGCCGGACGCCTCTCCGGCGTCGGCCTCGACGTCTACGAGGAGGAGACCGGCCTCTTCTTCACCGACCGCTCCATCCAGGGCATCACCGACGACACCCTCGCCCGCCTCGTCACCTTCCCCCAGGTCGTGGTCACCAGCCACCAGGCCTACTTCACCCGCACCGCCGTCGGCCAGATCATCGACGCCACCGCCCGCAACATCGACGACTTCGCCGCCGGCCGCCGCAACGAGAACACCCTCGTCCCCACGAGCAGGTGAGCCGCGGTGCGGCGGCATCCCGGGCCCCAACACGGCGCAGTAGCATGGCCCTTCGGGCACGCCCGCCCCAGTGAACCGACTGGAGGGTGGAACATGGAGCTCGTCGGCCGGCACCAGCAGGTGGGCCTCCTGACCCGTCTGCTGTCCGAGTCGCGGAGCCGGGGCAGTGCCGTGCTGGTCCGTGGCCCGGCCGGAATCGGGAAGACGGCCCTGCTCGCCGAAGCCGCCGTCCTTGCCGAGGCCTCGGGATACCGGGTGTTGCGCACCAGCGGCGTCGAGGCCGAGAGGGGCATCCCCTACGCCGGCCTGCGGATGCTCCTGCGCCCGCTGGCCGCCGGGACGGCGGAGCTCGCGGCGCCGCACCGACAGGCGTTGGAGGCCGCCCAGGGGCACGCCGAGGCCGACATCCCGGACGTCTTCCTGGTCGCCCTGGCGGCCCTCAACCTGATCGCGGACACCGCGGCGGTCGCCCCGGTGCTGGTGCTGCACGACCCGGCGGACCCCGCGTTCCAGGTCGCCCTGCGGCTGACCACCCTCGGCGACCTGGTCGACGCCGCGACGCACTGCGGACGCACGGCGGAGGTGCTGCCCGTCGTGGCGGAACTGGAAGCGGTGGCCGAACTGACGCCCGCCCCGGTCCTGCACGCCGACCTGCGCCTGGCCCGGGCGCTGCTCGCCGCCGACGGCGACGCCGGACCGCTGTTCGAGACCGCGCTGGGCACCGACCTCAGCGCCCTGCCACTGGTCCGGGCCCGCACCCACCTGGCCTTCGGCGAGTGGCTGCGCCGCCGCCGGCGCAGCGTCGAGTCCCGGGACCACCTGCGCACCGCCCGCGACATGTTCGACGCGCTCGGTGCCATCCCCTGGGGGGAGAAGGCCCGCCGGGAGCTGCGGGCGGCCGGCGAGACCAGCCGCGGCCGGGCGCCGGACGTGCGCGACCGGCTGACCCCGCACGAACTGCAGATCGTCCGTCTCACAGCCGACGGCCTGACCAACCGCGAGATAGGCCAGCGGCTCTACCTCTCGCACCGGACGGTCAGTTCGCACCTGCACCGAATCTTCCCCAAACCCGGCGTCGTCTCGCGCACCGAACTGCGCACGGTGGCCGGCGTGCTGCGCCGATCGGCCGTCATGTGACGCTCGATCATCACGCCACGGTGCGCCTACCGTTCCCCCGTCGGGGTTGCGAGGACGAGGGGGTCTCCATGGCGGGGCACGGGCCGCGGACCGGCGCGGGACGGCCACTGGTCGGCCGCTCGGCCGAACGCGAGGTGATCGGACGGTTGCTCGACGCGGTGCGCGAGGGGCTCGGCGGCGTCCTGGTGCTCGTGGGCGAGGCCGGGATCGGCAAGACGCGGCTGCTGGACCACGCGGCGGCCCTGGCCGCCGGCGTGGAGCTGACCAGGCTGGTCGGCGTCGAGGCCGAACAGCCGCTGGGCTACGGCGCGCTGCACCGGCTGCTGCGCCCGCATCTGCACCGCGTCGACCGGCTGCCCGGCAGGCAGCGGGACGCGCTGAACGCGGCGTTCGGCCGGGCCGACGCCGCCCCGCCGGACCGGCACCTGGTGGCCCTCGCGGCCCTGACCCTGCTCTCCGACGTCGCCTCCGAGCAGCCGATGCTCTGCCTGGTGGACGACGTCCACTGGCTCGACCGGGAATCGGCCGAGACGCTGGCCTTCGTCGCCCGGCGACTGCACGCCGACTCGCTGGGCCTGATCTTCGCGGCCAGGGACGACCCCGGCGGCCGCACACTCTTCGAGGCCGTGCCGCACCTGCGGGTCGGCGGGCTGCCCGCCGCCGACGCCCGGCACCTGCTCGCCCTCGCCGTGCCCGGCCACCTGGACTCCGCGGTCGCGGAGCGGATCGTGGCCGGCACCGGGGGCAACCCGCTGGCGCTCATCGAACTGGGCGCCAACCTGGGCGCCGAACAGCTGGCCGGGGTCGCGCCGGTGCCCGAGCCACTGCCGGTGGGCAGGCTGCTGGAGGAGCACTTCCGGCAGTCGGTCGCCGCCCTGCCCCCGGACACCCGGACACTGCTCCAGCTGATGGCGGCGGCGCCGACCGACGACATGGCGGTGGTGTGGCAGGCGGCGGGCGTGCTCGGCCTGCCGGCCCGGGCCACCACCGCGGCCGTCGACGCGGGAATCCTCAACCACGGGGCCGGCGGCGGGTTCCGGCACCCGCTGATCCGGTCGGCGGTCTACGCGGCCGCCTCCGGGGACGACCGGCGGCGGGTCCACGCCGCGCTCGCGGCGGCCAGCGATCCGGCCCGCGCGCCCGACCGGCGCGCGTGGCACCGGGCCGAGGCGGTCCCCGGCCCCGACGACTCCGCGGCGGCGGACCTGGACGCCGCCTCCGACCGGGCCCGGGCCAGGGGCGGCCACTGCGCCCAGGCACTGTTCCTGTCCAGGGCCGCCGAACTCACCACCGACCCGACCCGACGCGCCGAACGCTACCTCGCCGCGGCCGAGGCCCACCTGGCCTCCGGCGACCACGCCGCGGTGCAACCGCTGCTCGACCTTGCCGTACCCGCCCTCGACCGTCCCGCCGCCCGGGCCCGCGCGCTGCGCATCCGGGCCACGGTCGAGCTGTTCAACACCCGGATCGACCGGGTCCCGGCCATGATGCTCGACGCCGTGGCCGAACTCGGCGACGCGGACCCCCGAACAACCCGGGAACTGCTCTACGAAGCCGTCCACGCCGCCCTCATCGCCGGAGGCCCGGTCTACCGCACCACCTCGGCCGCCGTGGCCCGGGCCGTGACGGCCGCCCCGCCCGAGCCCGACGACCCGGCCTGGAGCCCCGGCGGGCTGATCGAAGGCTTGTGCCTGCGCTCGACCGGCGACTACCGCGGCAGCGTGACGGCCATCCGGGCGGCCCTGGCCCGGCTCCGCTCCGCGGCCGAACCGCGCAACACGGCAAGCCCGTTCAGCGTCATGGTGAGCATCGCCGCGATCGAGGTGTGGGACATCGAGGCGTACGTGGGGATCGTCGGCCGACTGGCGGCCGTGGACCGCGGCAACGGAGCGCTCTACGGCCTCAGCCTGTCCCTGTCGGACCTGGCGTACACCGAGATCTGGAACGGCCGGCCGGACGTGGCGGAGGCGCTCTACGCGGAGGCCGACGACTACGCCACCGCGATCGGGCTCACGACGCACGGGGACCTGCGCCGGGCCCTGCTGTACGCGTGGACGGGCCGGGAGGCCGAGGCGCGCGCCGCCGCGGCGATGACGGAGGCCGTCGCCGGTGCCCACGGACTGGGCCTGCTGCGCCAGTTGGCGCTCCACGCACTCTGCGTCCTGGAACTCGGCCGGGGGTGCTACGAGGAGGCGCTGCGCCATGCGCTGACCGTCTGCCGCGAGGACGCGCCGTCCCAGGGCAACCAGGTGCTGCCGCTGCTGGTCGAGGCCGCCGTCCGCACCGGCGACCGGAGCACGGCGGCGCGTGCGCTGGAGCGACTGGAGGAGCGTGCGCCGCTCGCCGGAACGCCGTGGGCGCTGGGGCTGCTGGCCCGGTGCCGGGCGCTGGTGGCCGAGGGCGACGAGGCGGAGGGGTGGTACGCGGAGTCGGTCGATCTGCTGGGGCGGGTGCCGTTGGCCGCGGAACGGGCCCGGTCGCGCCTGCTGTTCGGCGAGTGGCTGCGGCGGCGCCGGCGCCGCTCCGAGGCCAGGGTCCAGCTGCGGGCCGCCTACGAGCAGTTCGAGGCCGGGGGCGCGGCGCTGTTCGCCGAACGGGCCCGGACCGAGCTGCTCGCGACCGGGGAGACGGCGCGCAGACGCGTCCCGGGGACCAGGCTCGATCTCACCCCCCAGGAACGGCGGGTGGCGCTGCTGGCCGTGTCGGGACTGACCAACGCCGAGATCGCCTCCCGGCTCTTCATCACGACCTCGACGGTCGAGTTCCACCTGAACAAGGTGTTCCGCAAGCTCGGCATCACCTCGCGGCGGAAGATCGCCGCCGCCCTCGACCCGACCGCCCTCGACCCGACCGCCCTCGACCCGACCCGGCTCGCCGACGGTTCCTCGACCTCCGGGTAGGGCCCGCCTCCTGGACTCCGACGGATCACAGCGCGGGCACGGGCCCGTGGCTGCGGGTCTCAGGCAGGGGTCGTTCTCCTCCCGCGGCGAGGGAGGCGGGACCGCGCGTCGTCGCGTGGTCCCGCCGCCCCGGAGCCGGTCCTCGATGGTCAGGGCCGACCGAGGAAGTCGAGCAGTGCGGCGGTCAGCTCCTCGGGGTGCTCCTCGTAGATCCAGTGGCCGGAGTTCGGGACGGTCACGCCGGTGACGTCGGTGGCGTACGCCTTGACCTGGTCGCCGACGGCCGGGCCGAGGCTGCCCGACGCGCCGATGGCGAGCACCGGCATCGGGAGCGGGGTCCGCTGGAACCGCTCGTCGTCGTGGATGTCCTGCGGGAACACCCGGAACGAGGCCAGGCTTGCCGCCAGGTGGGCGGGGTCGCGCAGGTAGTGGGCGTACACCCGGATGTCGTCCTGGCTCACCGCGCCCGGAACGCCCTCGAACCCGCCGATGAAGCCGGCGGTCCAGGTGACCTCACGGCCCCGGATCATGTTCTCCGGCAGGCCGTCGGTCAGGTTGAAGAACCCGAAGTTCCAGACCCCGGGGCCCCGCTCGGTCAGCGAGGGGAACTGGTAGATGCCCTGGTCCGGGATCGGCGCCTCGCTGAGGACCAGCTTCTTGACGGTGGCGGGGTACTGCGCGGCGTAGGAGTAGGCGACCATCGTGCCGATGTCGTGGCCGACGATCCGCACGTCGTCGTCCTTGCCGAGCGACACCAGCAGCGCGTGCAGCTCGGCGGCCATCGTCTTCTT
Organism: Kitasatospora sp. NPDC001095; assembly: GCF_053598615.1. Classification (NCBI taxonomy): domain Bacteria; kingdom Bacillati; phylum Actinomycetota; class Actinomycetes; order Kitasatosporales; family Streptomycetaceae; genus Kitasatospora; species Kitasatospora sp. NPDC001095. The sequence goes on from NZ_JBSFKQ010000001.1 coordinate 115,157, forward strand.
GTCGTAGCCCGAGGGCGGGGCGTCGCTCTGCCCGGCGCCGGGCAGGTCCGGGGCGATGACCGTGTAGTGCTCGGCCAGGGCGGGCATGATGCGGTGCCACTCGTACCAGGTCTGCGGGTAGCCGTGGAGCAGCACCAGCGTCGGCCCGTGGCCGCCGGTCACGTAGTGCAGGCCGATGCCGCCGGCCCGGGTCCGGTGCTCGCTGAACCCCGCGGGGATCCGTTCACCGGCGGACGAGAGGGAGGAGGCGGACGTGGGGGCAGCGGCGGTGCTGACCGCCGTCGTGCCCACGGCGACGGCCACGGCCAGGGCCGCGCCGAGCAGTCGGCGGTTGCCGCGGGTTCCGGGCAGGGGGAATCTCACTGGGCGCTCCAGGGCGGGTGACGGGTGATGGAGGATCGGCGACCCCTGGCTGGGTGCCGGGTTCGGCGGACGTCGGTCGTGCCGCCGTCCGCGAGGTGGTCAGGCCTGCCGGCTCTGGCGGCGCAGCCAGGTCAGCGCCGCGTCCGCGACCTCGCGCCAGCCGCTGTCGATGGTCAGCGAGTGCCCGCGGTCGGGAAAGGCCATGAACTCGGTGACCGCCTCGGAGTGCCGGTACTGCTTGAGCGCGGCCCGGGTGACCGACTCCGGGACGGTGTGGTCCTTGCCGCCGGACACCAGCAGCAGCGGGCCGCGTCCGGAGTTGGCGGTGGCGACCTTGGCCGGCGAGTGGGGGTTGAAGTTCGCCGCGGCGGCCTCGAACAGGGGCTTGCCCGGTGCCGGGATGGTCCACCGCTCGAACAGCCCGTCGGACTCCTCCTCGCTCAGCGCGTTGCCGAACGCGAAGCGGAACTGCTCGGCGGTCAGGGACACCGCGCGGTGCTTGTTCGCCGGGTTCTTGAACACCGGCAGCGTCGACCGCAGTGCGGACAGCGGAAGCGGCAGGACGCCCTTGATCTGGGCCGCGTCGATCGCCACGGCCGCCGCCGCCAGGTCCTGGCCGAGGAGCTTCTGGGCGATCATGCCGCCGAAGGAGTGGCCGATGAGGATCGGCGGTGTTGCCAGGCCGCGGATGATCGTCGCGTAGTGCTCGACGACGTCGTCGATGCCGTGGTCGGCGATGCTCTCCGGGTTCTGCCGGGCCTCCTCCACAGTGTCCGGGTCACCGGGCCAGCCCGGCGCCGACGGGGCGTAGCCCTCGTCGTGGAAGAGGTCGATCCACGGCTGCCAGGAGGCGCTGTGCAGCCACAGGCCGTGGATGAAGAGGACGGGGGTCGGGCCGGTCATGGTCGTGTGCCCTTTCTCGGGAACCGGATCGGGTGGCACTCGGGCCGCTCCTGACGAAGCGGCAGAGACGCGTCAGGGGCGGGTGCTGAAGGGGCCGAGGGTCCCGGCGTCGATCCGGAGGGACTCGACCATGGCCGCGGCGTTGTCGAGCGTGAACACGTCGGCCGCGGCGAGGACGCCGGTGTACTTCGCGATCACCGGTGCGGCGGCCCGCTCCGCCACCGCGTCGAGGTAGGTCTTGAAGATCGCCCACGAGTTGCCCTGCGGGCCGTACTTCGCGAAGTACGGGGTGGGGTCCAGGTTCATCGAGGCCCGGGAGGAGGCTTCGAGGTCGGCCGTGTAGGCGCGCTGGAGGTCGCCGTCGGCGCGCACGCCCAGCCGGCCGAGGTGGCCGCCGACCAGGGTCCGCCACGGGTAGCCCATGGCGATGTCCTGCGCCCGCAGCCAGGCCGGGATGTCCTGGGAGACCGCGAGGTTCTTGAACGGCACCCAGCCCGGGTACAGGACGTCGACGACCATCAGGGTCCGGTGTTCCGGCGCGTGGATGAAGATGTTGTCCGGGCTGTGGTTGGGGCCGTGGTAGGCCAGCTCCAGGCACTCGCCGCCGACCTCCAGTGTGTAGCGGTCCTCGAAGGTGACGGTCGGCGCGGGACGGTTCGGGTCGCCGTCGCGCAGCAGCAGGCGCCGGCATTCGGCGTGGCCGATCCGCACGACGTCCTTGCCGAGGATCGACGAGGCGCCCGCGTGGTCGGCGTGCGAGTGAGAGTAGACGAGGTGCGTGACCCGCGACGGCCGGCCGTTGGCCCGCGTCACGTCGGTGATCGCCCGCAGCAGGTTGTGCCCGATGGTCGGCGGGGCGTCGACCAGGACGACGCCTTCCCGGGTGCTGAGGAACATCGCCTGGTAGTTCCCGTCGGTGACCCAGTGGAGGTTCCCGTCGATCCGGCCGACGTGGTAGCCCGCGTCGTTGATCGCCGGCCCCTTCGCCGCGGGCGGGACCGGTGCGAAGTCGGGGAGGCCGGGGGTGCCGGTCGGGGCGGCTGCCGCTGTGCCGCCGAGGGCGGTGCCGGCGGCGGCGACCGCGGGCAGCACGGCAGCCGTGCGCAGCAGGGTCCGGCGGTTCGCCGGGGCGTTCATCGGCTGGCTCATGGAGTGGCCTTTCGCTTCGGTGGGCACTCCCGACAGGACAGCACCGGACCCGGTCCGTTCGAACCGTGGAAAGACCCCAGTCCCAGGGCGCCGTGACCGCATGGCACGACTGGGGACGGCCCCGGTGACGACCGCCGGCCCCCTTCCCGCCCCCGAACCTCACGATCGCCTTCTGAGCGGGATCGGCCGGCGGTGCCGGCACGATGACCGACGTCCTGGTCGTCACGGGCGTGCAGAGGAGCACCCCGACCGCGCTGCCGGCCCGGGTGCGCCGCCGACCCGTGTTCCGTCGCCGTTCTCCGAGCCTCCCTGCCGACCGGTCGGTCGGTCCGGCCAGGACGGGCGCGCGGTGGGGAGCCACCCGTACGGAGGGGGCGGGGGTAGGCCCGAGGTAAGGCCCGCCTAGGCTGTATGCCAAGCAAAAGGGGCGAACCGGACCCGCACCAGGGACCACGAGGACGGAAAGCAGGACCCGCCGATGGGCGACGGAATGTCAGGAATGCACCACCACGGCGGGATGACCCAACTAGGCCCGTTCACCTTGTCGAACGTCTGGACCTGGTCCCCGGACTGGGTGTTCCTGCTCGGCGGTCTCGTCGTCCTGGCGCTGTACGCGGCGGGCGTGGTCCGGCTGTACCGGCGCGGCGACCGCTGGCCGATCGGCCGGATGGTCGGCTGGGCCCTGGGTGTCGCCAGCATGCTGCTGGTCACCTGCACCGGGCTGAACGACTACGGCATGGTGCTGTTCAGCGCGCACATGATCCAGCACATGGTGCTCTCCATGCTGACGCCGATCCTGCTGCTGCTCGGCGCCCCGATCACGCTGGCCCTGCGGGCGCTGCGCCCGGCCGGCAAGGGCCGTCCGCGCGGGCCGCGCGAGCTGCTGGTGGCGCTGCTGCACAGCCGGTACATCCGGATCGTGTCGCACGCGGCGTTCACCATCCCGATGTTCATCGCGAGCCTGTACGGGGTCTACTTCACCCCGCTGTTCGACTTCCTGATGCAGTACCGCCTCGGGCACATCTTCATGATGGTGCACTTCCTGCTCACCGGTCTGGCCTTCTTCTGGCCGATCATGGGCGTGGACCCGGGCCCGCACCGCCCCGGCCACGTGATGCGGATCATCGAGCTGTTCATGGGGATGCCGTTCCACGCCTTCTTCGGCGTGGCGGTGATGATGGCCGGCCACCCGCTGGTCACCACCTTCACCGTGGAGGGCGCACCACCGGGGACGAACCTGCTGGAGGACCAGAAGCTGGCCGGCGGCATCACCTGGGCGTTCGGCGAGATCCCGACCGCGATCGTGCTGATCGCGCTGGTCTACCAGTGGATGGGCTCCGAGCAGCGGCAGGCCCGCCGCCGCGACCGTTCCGAGGAGCGCACCGGCGACGCCGAGCTGGAGGCGTACAACGCCTACCTGGCCTCGCTGCACAAGCGCGACCGCCGCGCGGGTGCGGCTCCGGCCGCCCCGGTCGCCGGCGCCGCCCCGGCGGCCGACGCGGGCTGAGGCCCGCCCTCCGCCGCGGAACGCTCGTTCCCGGGACCCCCGTTCCGCCTCCGGAACGGGGGTCCCGCCGTTACCGGGGCCCGGGACAGCGGTGCCACCCGGTGCGGAACGGTCGTTCCGGCGCGGGCGTTCGAACAGACATGCACGTCCTGCTGATCGTCGCCGTCCTGCTCTGCGGGTACGTCCTGCTCTGGCTGCTCGGCTTCCTCGGCTTGGCGCTGTACCACCGCCACCGCCGGCCCGCGCCGACCGGCTCGGACTACCTGGTGGTCCTGGGCGCCGCGCTGGACGGCTGTGAGCCCGCGGCCCCGCTGGCGGCCCGGCTGGACGCCGCGCTGGAACGTTTCGCCGCCGAGGAGGCCGCCGGGCATGCCCCACTGGTCCTGGTGACGGGTGGGAAGGGCCCGCACGAGGAGTGCACCGAGGCCGCCGCGATGGCCCGCTACCTGGTGGCCAGGGGCGTCCCGGCCGAGCGGATCCGGCGCGAGGAGCGCGCCGTGAACACCGCCCAGAACCTCCGCTTCAGCGCCGCCCTGATGGCCGCCGAGCGCCCCGGCTACCGCTGCACGGTGGTCACCAACGGCTTCCACACCGTCCGCTCCGCGCTGGCCGCCCGCCGGGCCGGCGCCCCCGCAGCGGTGCTCGGCGCGGACGGCCCGCTGGCGCACGGCCCGTACCTCCTGCTGCGCGAGGCCGTCGGCACCGCCCTCGCCCTGCTCGGCCGCGCCTGAACCGGGACAGCCCGAAGGCCCCGGGTCCGATCCGGACCCGGGGCCTTCGTCAGCTCGACTCGACCGGAATCAGCCGAGGTTGGCGAGCGCCTCGTTGAAGGTCTTCGACGGGCGCATCACGGCGGCGGCCTTGGCCGCGTCCGGCTGGTAGTAGCCGCCGAGGTCGACCGGCGAGCCCTGGACGGCGATCAGCTCGTCCACGATGGCCGACTCCTGCTCGGTCAGCGTCGCGGCCAGGCCGGCGAAGGCCTGGGCCAGCTCGGCGTCGGCGGTCTGCTTGGCCAGCTCCTGGGCCCAGTACATGGCCAGGTAGAAGTGGCTGCCGCGGTTGTCGATGCCACCGAGGCGGCGGCTCGGCGACTTGTCCTCGTTGAGGAAGGTGCCGGTGGCGCGGTCCAGGGTGTCGGCCAGCACCTGGGCGCGGGCGTTGTCCGTGGTGCTCGCCAGGTGCTCGAAGCTGGCGGCCAGCGCGAAGAACTCGCCCAGGCTGTCCCAGCGCAGGTAGTTCTCCTTGACCAGCTGCTGGACGTGCTTCGGGGCGGAGCCGCCGGCGCCGGTCTCGAACAGGCCGCCGCCCGCCATCAGCGGGACGACCGACAGCATCTTGGCGCTGGTGCCCAGCTCCAGGATCGGGAACAGGTCGGTCAGGTAGTCACGCAGCACGTTGCCGGTCACCGAGATGGTGTCCTCGCCGCGGCGGATGCGCTCCAGCGAGAACTTGGTGGCCTCGACCGGGGACTTGATCTCGATCTGCAGGCCGGCGGTGTCGTGCTCCGGCAGGTACTGCTTGACCTTCTCGATCAGCACCGCGTCGTGGGCGCGGGTCTCGTCCAGCCAGAACACCGCCGGGACGCCGGTGGCGCGGGCGCGGGTGACGGCCAGCTTGACCCAGTCCTGGATCGGCAGGTCCTTGGTCTGGCAGGCGCGGAAGATGTCGCCCGGCTGGACGGCCTGCTCCAGCACCACGTTGCCCTCGGTGTCGACCAGGCGGACGGTGCCCGCGGCGGCGATCTCGAAGGTCTTGTCGTGCGAGCCGTACTCCTCGGCCTTCTGGGCCATCAGGCCGACGTTCGGCACCGAGCCGATGGTCGCCGGGTCCAGGGCGCCGTGGGCGCGGCAGTCGTCGATGACGGCCTGGTACACGCCGGAGTAGCTGCTGTCCGGCAGCACGGCCAGGGTGTCGGCCTCCTTGCCGTCCGGGCCCCACATGTGGCCGGAGGTGCGGATCATGGCCGGCATCGAGGCGTCGACGATGACGTCGCTCGGCACGTGCAGGTTGGTGATGCCCTTGTCGGAGTCGACCATGGCCAGGGCCGGGCCCTCGGCCAGCTCGGCCTCGAAGGAGGCCTTGATCTCGGCACCCAGGTGCGGCACGTTGTCGAGGCCGGCCAGGATGCCGCCGAGGCCGTTGTTCGGGTTCAGACCGGCGGCGACCAGCGCCTCGCCGTACTTGGCGAAGGTCTTCGGGAAGAACGCGCGGACCACGTGGCCGAAGATGATCGGGTCGGAGACCTTCATCATGGTGGCCTTGAGGTGCACCGAGAACAGCACGCCCTCGGCCTTGGCACGGGCGACCTGCGCGGCCAGGAACTCGTTCAGGGCGGCGGCCCGCATCACCGAGGCGTCGACGACCTCGCCGGCCAGCACCGACACCTTGTCGCGCAGCACGGTGGTGGTGCCGTCCTCGCCGAGCAGCTCGATGCGCAGCGCACCGTCGGCGGCGATCACGGCGGACTTCTCGGTGGACCGGAAGTCGTTCTCACCCATGGTGGCGACGTTGGTCTTGGAGTCGGCCGACCAGGCACCCATGCGGTGCGGGTGGGTCTTGGCGTAGTTCTTGACCGACTGCGGGGCGCGGCGGTCCGAGTTGCCCTCGCGCAGGACCGGGTTGACGGCGCTGCCCTTGACCTTGTCGTAGCGGGCGCGGACGTCCTTGTCCTCGTCGGTCTGCGGGTCGTCCGGGTAGTCCGGCAGGGCGTAGCCCTGGGCCTGGAGCTCGGCGATGGCGGCCTTGAGCTGCGGCACCGAGGCCGAGATGTTCGGCAGCTTGATGATGTTGGCACCCGGCGTCTTGGCCAGCTCACCCAGCTCGGCCAGCGCGTCGCCGATCCGCTGCGCCTCGGTCAGACGCTCCGGGAAGCTCGCGATGATCCGCCCGGCCAGGGAGATGTCGCGGGTCTCCACCCGCACACCCGCGGTCGAGGCGTAGGCCTGGACCACCGGCAGGAACGAGTAGGTCGCCAGGGCCGGAGCCTCGTCGGTGTGCGTATAGATGATGGTCGAGTCAGTCATCGGTACTCCGCTTCACGTCTCCAACGTCTTGACGTCAAGATATCTCGTCACAGGCCTCCGACTCCACCTCCCCCCGTCTTCGGGCGCCCACCGGTCCGGCGGAGGGCGTGACCGGGGGAGGCGAGGGAGGCCGAACTCCACGGTGGTCCGGGTCGGGACGCGTGGCAAGCGGAGGGCCCGGGCAGTGGTTTGGCCAGTCGGGTGAGCCGGGCGTCAGGAGTGCGTCAACGCACGACCCCATTCGGTCAACGGCGCGTCAGGACCGGGGATCTCCGGGCCGGGCCGCCCTAGCGTCGAGGCAGTAGTTCCGGCAGGCACCACCACCCCACTCGGGAGCATCCGCATGGCCCGCGTCGTCTGGCACGTTCCGGTCACCACCTCCGGCACCGGAAGCACCACCGCCCTCCGCCTGTTCCGCCTGCGCGACGGCCGCCGCTGCGCGGTCGGATTCTCCAACCCCGAGGCCCTCGCCGCCCTCCTCGGGCCCGGCCAGGCCCACACCGAGCTCGCCGAGCCCGCCCTCCGCGAGCTCACCGCCCCGCTCGGGATCGACACCCTGGTGCTGGACCCGCGAATGGTCGCCCCCTCCGTGTCCACGCCGTCCGCGACCACACGGTCCCTGACGGCCCCGCCCGGCACCGCCCCCGTCGCCCCGGCCCCGACCGTCCAGTTCCAGCACCGGTGACCGCCCCGCTCCAGCTCGTCCCGGACGATCCGGCCCCGGGCCGGCCGGGACCGGGGCGGGCCCGGCCGGCCCGGGCGCTGCACGCGATCGCCCGGATCAGCCACGGACCGGTCCCGCTCGACTTCGACCGTCTCGCGGCGCAGTTCCCGGCCGTCCAGAGCGGTCTGGCCCTGGCCGGCGAGGCCGACCTCGAGCTGCGCCTCGCCTGTACCGGCCCCGAGGAGTTACGGGCGATCGCCGCCGCCCTGCACCGCGCGGGCGCCGCCAGGGTGCACATCGACCTCGTCCTGCGCTCCCTCACCCCCGCCCCGGTCACCCTGCGCCCGGTGCCGTGACGCCGGTGGCGGACGGCGCCCCGCTCCCCTGCCCGGGGGCGGGGCGCCCGGCCGTGCTCACTCCTCCCCGGGGCGCGGATCCGGGTTGATCGCCTGGCCGTCGATGGGCTGGCCCCAGGCGTCGTCGCCGGCCGCGTCGACGCAGTAGCCGCTGCCCTCGACGTGCCCGCCCGCACTCCGGCACTGGTCGGCGGTGACGTCCCGGCGCCCGCTCGCCGCCGCCGGTCCTGCGGCGGCGAGCAAGGCCCCGGCGGCGCCCCCGGCGACGGCGGCGAGCAGGAGGACGGAGGCGGCCGCGGCGGCCGACCGGGCCGGGAGTGAGCTGTTCATGCGGACCACGACAGCACGCCGCCAGGCCCCCCGGCGACCACAGGACGCCCGCCCGGGTGGCCGCCGCCCACCGCCCGCCGGTCTACGGCCGCGCCAGCGCCGCGATGGCCGCGAGCAGCAGCGCCGAACCCGCCAGCAGGCCCGCCGTCAGCGGCTCGCCGAGGAACAGCACGCCGATCACCGCCGCGGTCGCGGGCTCCAACAGGACCAGCACCGCGGCCGTGGTGCTGGGCACGGCGGTCAGGCCGGTGAAGTACCAGCGGTAGGCGAACAGGGTGGGGACCGTACCGAGGAAGAGCAGCGCCACCGCGCTCACCACCGGGTCCCCGCCCGTCGGCAGGACGCCCTGGGCGCCCTGGACGGCCGCGAGCGGCAGCAGGCAGAGCAGGCCGGTGGTGAAGGCGCCGGTACCGGCCCTGGCCGAGCCGCCGCCGCGGGCCCAGAGGGTGAGGCCGCTCTGGCCGGCGCCCGCGAGGACGGCCAGCGCGACGCCGAGCGCCGGGCGCGGGCCCGCCGCCGGGGCGGCGACCAGCAGGGCGAGGCCGGCCAGGGCCAGGGCCACCGCGGCCGCGGCGCGACGGGTCAGCCGCTCGCCGATCAGCAGGTGGGCCCCGAGGCTGGTGAACACCGGGCCGGCGCCGATGGTGATCAGGGTGCCCAGCCCGAGCCCGGCGTACCGCACCGAGCCGAAGTAGGCGCACTGGCTGACCGCCAGGGCGAGTCCGGTCAGCCCGGCGGCGCGCCACCGGGCTGTGCCGCGCTCACCGCGCGGTTCACGGCTCGGCAGCAGCACCAGGCAGAGCGCGGCGACGCCGAAGCGCCAGCAGGAGACGCCCGCCGGGCCGAGCCCGCCGGTGCGCATCAGCAGCGCGGACACGGCGCCGCCCACGCCCCAGGCGACGGCGGCGGCGGAGATGGACAGGAGGCCGTGCCGGAAGGGCACGGCGGCGTTCGAGGTCATGCGTAGGTACTCCACGATGAGTTGCCGGTTCGGGTCCGCGGGGTACGCGGGCGGCAGTCATCGCCCCGGCTGCGGGCTGGTCCCGTCAGGCCGGAGTGGGTGGAGTGGGCCGCCCGCTAGCGGGCCGGCGGGGCGAGGATCACGAGACGCACCGGAACAGCCTATGCCGCCGTTCGGTGATCGCTTCAGGCCCCCTCGGGCCACCTACGGGACACCACGGACCAGCCGACCTGCGGCGAGATCGGGTCGGCCGGGCGTCGGCCCCCGTCGAGCGGCGGGCGCTCCCCGCGCCCGCCCCGGCACAGCCCCTCGGCGCGAACCTCGGTGCCCGCGATTTGGCAGGCCGTCATTCCGGTCCGCCATCGCAGGCAGGCCGACAGCACTCCAAATGAGCGAGGGGGGCGGGGCGCGATCCCGCCAACCTCGTCCGCACCGTCAACTCGCGTTGCAATCAGGGGATTTGAGGCAACGTGACAGCCAGACAAATCGGCCCGGGGGACAGTTCGACGGCGCATCTGACCACCCATTCGGCCCCCGCCGTCAACCATTTGGCACGGATTAATATGACAAGGAATTAGCCAGTCGATACGTTCATTCATGTCGGCACCAAGCCGATCCAGTCCAGAACAGGAAACCAGGAGAAGGTCCATGAAGAACATGACCACCGCCATTGTCCTCGCGGCGTCGGCGGCCGTGGCCGTGACCGGCATCACCTACGCCTCGGCCGCCTCCGAGCCCGTGACTCAGGCGGCCCCGGTCGTTCAGAAGGCCGTCCCGGCGGCCGCCCCCGCCCCGGCGGCCGCCCCCGCCCCGGCGGCCGCCCCCGCCCTGGCTCCGCTCGACGGCGGCTCGAAGGGCAACGAGGGCAAGGGCAACGAGGGCAAGGGCGAGGAGCGTCGCCACCACAAGGGTCACGAGCGTCGCGGCATCATCCACGTCAACGAGCGGTCGTACTCCGCCGACGACTTCGGCTGCATCACCGTGATCAGCGGCCTGGGTGCCAAGTCGCTCAACGTCCGCAACGACAGCCACCGGTCCGTCGAACTCTTCAGCGGCGCGGTCTGCGACAACGGCGCCCCCATCGCCACCGTCGGGCCCCACAGCTCCAGCGACGGTGTGCGCCCGCGCCTCCACCACGGTGAAGGCATCGAGGTCGAGGACGGCGTCGTCGGCAGCTTCCGCGTCGTGAGCCACGACTTCGGCTACGGCTACGGCGAGCACGGCGGCGGCGGGCACGGCGGCGGCTACGACAAGAAGAACTGATCCAACGGCATAAGTGGAGCCCCGGCCCGCCGTAATCGGGCCGGGGCACCGACATGGGCATCCTCCCACAGGTCCACGCGCTCCGCCGCGAACGATCACCGCTGCGGCGGCGCGGCAGCGACCGCCCTCCCCCTGATCCGGATACCTGAACTCACCACATCCACAGCACCTCGGGGCGACGCTGCGCGGAGGTCCCGCGATCCGGTCGATCGGATCGCGGGACCTCTTCACGGTCACCCGCGGCCACCGCTCGACACCCGCCGGCCCGCGCCCGCCCACCCCGTGTCATGGCTATGCGAAAGCTGCCATTCCCATGCGCGGCCGGGCGCTCCACCTTGCCAGGACCGAAGAGGGAAGCTCAATTCGCGCTCAAACGGTGAACCTACCCACCGGTCACGTAACAGACGACTGAACAGACAGCCTCCTACCTGCAAGGACGTCCAGAAAAAAATGTAAACATTCAGTAATGAAATCTGTGCAGGGGCACCTGAAAAGTCCTACTGTGTGGCAACTCTCATCGCTCCGCCCACCTCGGGGCCCCCACCCACAGAGAGATCGTTCATGGCTTCCCTCAACCAGATCTCACCGCCCGATCAGGGCACCGGCTCCGATTCCGGGACCACCCACCGGTCGCTGCGTCGCCACGTCGGGCTCGTCGGCCTCATGTGGGCCTCGGTCGGCTCGATCATCGGCTCCGGCTGGCTCTTCGGCGCGAAGGAGGGCGTCATGGCGGCGGGCCCGGCCGCCGTCCTGTCCTGGGGCATCGGCACGGTCGCGATCGTGCTGCTCGCGCTCGTCCACGCCGAGCTCGGCAGCATGTTCCCGGTCTCGGGCGGCACCGCGCGCTACCCGCACTACGCCTTCGGCGGCCTGGCCGGCATGTCCTTCGGCTGGTTCTCCTGGCTCCAGGCGGCCACCGTCGCGCCGATCGAGGTCGAGGCGATGATCGGCTACGCCCGGCACTGGCCCTGGGCGGCCGGCCTGCTCAACGACAACAACACCCTCACCGTCAGCGGCTTCGTCGTCGCCACCGTGCTGATGGCGGTGTTCGTCGCGGTGAACTTCCTCGGCGTGCGCGTGCTGGCCCGCACCAACAACATCGCCACCTGGCTGAAGATCTTCGTCCCGCTGCTGACCATCTTCGTGCTGGCCGTGACCAACTTCCACGGCTCCAACTTCACCTCGCACGGCTTCGCGCCGTTCGGCGCCAAGGGCGTGCTCGCGGCGATCAGCACCAGCGGCATCATCTTCGCCCTGCTCGGCTTCGAGCAGGCCATCCAGCTCGCCGGCGAGAGCCGCAACCCCAAGCGCGACATCCCCCGCGCCGTGCTCGGATCCGTCGCCATCGGCAGCCTGATCTACACCCTGCTCCAGGTCGTCTTCATCGGCGCCCTGCCGGTCAGCACCTTCGCCAACGGCTGGGACAAGCTCGACTTCCCCGGCATCGACGGCCCGTTCGCGGGCCTCGCCACCCTGGTCGGCCTCGGCTGGCTGGCCTGGGTGCTGTACGCCGACGCCGTGGTCTCCCCCGGCGGCAGCGGCCTGATCTACACCACCTCGACCTCCCGCATCTCCTACGGCCTGAGCCGCAACGGCTACGCCCCGCAGCGGTTCGAGGAGCTGGACAGGAACGGCGTGCCGTGGTTCGGCCTGGTGATCGCCTTCGTCACCGGCGTGATCTGCTTCCTGCCGTTCCCGAGCTGGCAGGAGCTGGTCGGCTTCATCACCTCCGCCAGCGTGCTGATGTACGCCGGCGCCCCGCTGGCCTTCGGCGCGATGCGCCGCCGCCTGCCCGGACACGAGCGCCCCTACCGGCTGCCGGCGGGCGGGCTGATCTCCCCCGCCGCGTTCGTGGTCTCCAGTCTGATCATCTACTGGTCCGGCTGGCACACCCTCTCCCGCCTGGGCATCGCGATCGTGCTCGGCTACCTCCTGCTCGGCAGCTACGCCGCGTACGCGATCAGGAAGGGCCTGCCGAACGCGCCCCGGCTGAGCTGGAAGTCCGCCCAGTGGCTGCCCCCGTACCTGGTGGGCCTCGGCCTGATCTCCTGGCAGGGCGGCTTCGGGGACGGCACCGGCCGGATCCCGATGTGGGGCGACATGGCCCTGGTGGCGGCGTTCTCGCTGGTCATCTACTACTGGGCGATCCGGGTCGCGCTGCCGACCGAGGCGATCGAGCAGGAGATCGCCGACGTCGAGGTGGTCGACGAGGGCGGCCACTGACCGACCCCGGACAGACGCGGAAGGGCCCGCCGGCCGTGCGACCGGCGGGCCCTTCCGCGTCCCGTCCTCAGAGGCCCAGAACCGTCCGCAGCACCGTGGCGAACTCGGCCTCCGCGTCCTGCGCCGGGCCGGTCGAGCGCCAGGCGACGAAGCCGTCCGGGCGGACCAGCACCGCACCCTGGGGGCCGATGCCGTGCAGCGCGGCGAAGTCCGCGCCGGGCTCCGGCGCCAGGTCGTCCTCGGCGCCGTCGCCGATCCGGAAGCCGTCCAGCGGGACGGCCAGCCGGTCGGCCGCGCGCCGGGCGCCCGCCTGCCAGGCGCCGCCCTCCGGGCCGGTCAGCAGCACCATCGCCTGCTCGTACAGGTCCAGCGTGGACAGCCGCACCCCCGCCCGCAGCAGCCACTGGTGCGGGGCCCGGCTGCCCGGCTCGCCCGCCGACTCGAACTGCTCGGGGACGACCGGGCCGTCGCGGTCCGCGCCGACCACCGCGCCCACCGGGTAGCGGTAGCCCAGCGCCACCGCCAGCACCCCGGCCTGCCGGCCGACGCCCGTCACCACCGCGTAGCCCGGGTGGCTGTGCTCGGCGGAGCGGGCCGAGGCCCGCTCACTGGTCACCCGGGCGACCGGGCGGCGCTCCTGCCCGTACGACTCCAGCAGCCGCGGCCCGGCCCAGCCGCACAGCACGGCGGCGATCTTCCAGGCCAGGTTGTGGGCGTCCTGGATCCCGGTGTTGGAACCGAACGCGCCGGTCGGGGACATCTCGTGGGCGGAGTCCCCGGCGAGGAAGACCCGCCCGGCGCCGTACCGGTCCGCCACCCGCTCGGCGGCGTGCCAGGGCGCCCGGCCGGTGACCTCGACGTCCAGCTCCGGCAGCCCGACGGCGGTGCGGATGTGCCGCTCGCAGCGCTCGTCGGTGAAGGCCTCCAGCGCCTCGCCGTGCTCGGGGTGCCAGGGCGCGTGGAAGACCCACTCCTGCTGGTTGTCCACCGGCAGCAGCGCGCCGTCCGCCTCCGGGTTGGTCAGGTAGCAGGCGATGAAGTGGCGGTCGCCGACCACCTCGGCCAGCCGTTTGGACCGGAAGGTGATGCTGACGTTGTGGAACAGCTCGCCCTTGCCCGACCGGCCGATGCCCAGCCGCTCACGGACCGGGCTGCGCGGGCCGTCCGCGGCGATCAGGAACTTCGAGCGCACCACCCGCTCCTCGCCGCTCTCCCGGCTGCGCAGTACCGAGGTGACGCCGTCCGCGTCCTGCTCGAAGGAGACCAGCTCGGTGCTGAACCGCAGGTCGCCGCCGAGCTCGCGGGCGGCGCGCCGCAGCACCGGCTCCAGGTCGTTCTGGCTGCACAGGCACCAGGAGCTGGGGCTGAACCGGGCCAGCCGGCCGCCCGGGTCGATCTCCCGGAACAGCCACTCCTGCTCGGCGCCGGTCAGCGACGGCGCCTGGAGGATGCCGTGGTTGGGAGCGAGGATCGAGGCCGCCTCGCGGATCGCCGGCTCGACCCCGGCCACCCGGTACAGCTCCATGGTGCGGACGTTGTTGCCGCGCCCCCGCGGATGGTGCGAGGTGTCGGCGTGCTTCTCGACCAGCAGGTGTCCAACCCCGAGCCGACCGAGGAAGAGTGAGGCGGACAGCCCCACCAGCGAGCCGCCCACGATCAGGACCGGCACCCGGTCGTCAACCTTCGGATTCATCGATTGCTCCGCCCTGTCAGGGGATTCCGCGGCCCGGCGGTTGGGCTCGGCGCCGCCCACGACGGGCCCGCTCAGCCGGGGGCCCCGCTCTTCCATCCCCCGCCGGAGGGGGCCTGTGGCGCCCCTTCGCCCGGATGGCCCGCAAATCTCGCGCCGCGCCCGGTGCGCCGCCCACGATCGACCTCAGGCCTGGCGCCGACTCGCCCGGCCGAACCGCCGTCGCACCGCACTCCCAGGCCGGGGAGCACCCGCCGGACACGGCCGACACGGCCCGCAGCGTGCGGCCCAGAGCAGAAAGTGGATCATGACGACTCTGTCAGAACCCCAGCCGAAGCAGCAGGACGAGGCCGACACCCGGCTGCGGGTGGTGCTGATGCTGGAGATCCAGGACGGCGCCCAACAGCGCTTCCTCGACGTGTACGAGCAGCTGCGCCACCAGGTGGCCTCGGTCCCCGGCCACGTCAGCGACCAACTGTGCCAGTCGATCAACGACCCGCGCCAGTGGCTGATCACCAGCGAGTGGAAGGACCAGGAGACCTTCCTGGAGTGGGTGGACAGCCCGGCCCACCGGGAGATGGTCAAGCCGATGCACGGCTGCGTCAGCGACAACTTCCGCTCGCTGCGCTACGCCGTGCTGCGCGAGACCTCGGCGGCCGGCTCGACCGGCACCCGGGCCCCGATGGAGGTGCCACCCGGGCTGCCGCGCACCGCGCCCGCCGGGCACGTCGGCCCGCCCAAGGCCGAACCGGGCCCTGACGGCATCGTCCGCCACGCGCTGACGTTCACCGTCAAGCCCGGCAGCGAGCCCGAGGTGGCCCGCATCCTCTCCGGCTACTCCTCGCCCCGGGCCGACGTGGACCAGCACACCCGGCTGCGCCGCACCTCGCTGTTCATGCTCGGCAACCGGGTCGTCCGCGCCGTCGAGGTGATCGGCAACCTCGGCGACGCGCTGCGCCACGTGGCGATGCAGCCCGAGGTGCGGGCCGTCGAGGAGGCGCTCAACCCGCACCTGGAGGAGGCCCGCCAGCTGGGCGACCCGCAGGCCGCCCGGGCGTTCTTCGCCAGGGCCGCGCTGCCCGCCCGGCACCAGGCGATCGCCAGCTCCCCCGCCTCCGCACGGCTGCACCGGCACGCCGTGCTCTACCCCGTCCGCCCTGGCCGCGGGCAGGCCGTGGCCGAGCTGCTGGCCGAGCACGACAACCTGGCCACCGCCGACCCGACCGGGCCGGTCGCGGCGGCCACCGTCTTCCACCGCGAGGACGTGGTGGTACGCCTGGTCGACCTGCGGGTGCCGGCCGAGGCCGACCCGGCGGCCGCCCTCGGCGTGGCCGACGACGAGCGGGCCGCCGTGCTCGCCGGGCTGCTCGACCTCGGCCCGCACGGCGACCTGCGCACCGCGGCCGGACTCGGCGCCTTCCTCGCCGCCCGCGCGATGAACCCGGTCACCGACCGCACGTCCCCCGATCCGATCAACAACTGACGCTCCGACACCTTCACGGGAGAACTCCATGACCACGCAGTCCCCACGGATCGTCAGCGTCCACGAGGCACCGGAGAACCGCCGCCACGGCGCCGAGCTGCGCACCATGCTCACCCCGACCACCTGCGGCGCGACCAGCGGCTTCATGGGCCTGGCGATCGTCAAGCCCGGCGAGCGGATCGGCGAGCACTACCACCCGTACTCCGAGGAGTTCGTGTTCGTCGTCTGCGGCGAGCTGGAGGTGGACCTCGACGGGAAGCCCCATCCGCTCAAACCGGACCAGGGCCTGATGATCCCGATCAACATGCGCCACCGCTTCCGCAACGTCGGCGACACCGAGGCCCGGATGGTCTTCCACCTCGGCCCGCTCGCCCCACGCCCCGACCTCGGCCACGTGAGCACCGAGGGGACCGCGGCCTCCGGCCCGCCGGAACACGCCAAGGTGGGCTCGTGACCCGGCGCGTCGCCGTCACCGGGATCGGTGTGGTCGCACCCGGCGGGGTCGGCGTCCCGGCGTTCTGGGACCTCCTGACGGCCGGCCGCACCGCGACCCGGGGCATCACGCTCTTCGACCCCACCGGGTTCCGCTCCCGGATCGCCGCCGAGGTCGACTTCGACCCGGCGGCCCACGGGCTGGGCCCGGAGGACGTCCAACGGGCCGACCGCTACGTGCAGTTCGCGATGGTCGCGGCCGACGAGGCGATCGCCGACGCCGGCCTGGACCTGGCCACCGAGGACCCGTGGCGGATCGCCGTCTCGCTCGGCACCGCCGTCGGCGGCACCACCCGGCTGGAGCACGACTACGCCCTGGTGAGCGCGTCCGGCGCCCGCTGGGACGTGGACCACCGGCAGGCCGAGCCGCAGCTGCACCGGGCCTTCGCGCCCAGCACGCTGGCGTCCGCGGTGGCCGAGCGGACCGGCGCGCACGGCCCGGTGCAGACCGTCTCCACCGGCTGCACCTCCGGACTGGACGCGATCGGCTACGGCTTCCAGGCGGTCGAGGAGGGTCGCGCCGACATCTGCGTCGCCGGCGCCTCCGACTCCCCGATCTCGCCGATCACCGTCGCCTGCTTCGACGCCATCAAGGCCACCAGCGAGCGCAACGACGACCCGCAGCACGCCTCCCGCCCCTTCGACGCCGACCGGGACGGCTTCGTGCTCGGTGAGGGCGGCGCCGTCCTGGTGCTGGAGGAGCTGGAGCACGCCCGCCGCCGCGGCGCCCGGATCTACGGCGAGATCGGCGGCTTCGCCACCTTCGGCAACGCCTACCACATGACCGGCCTCACCAAGGAGGGGCTGGAGATGTCCCGGGCGATCGACCACGCGCTCGCCCACGCCCGGGTGGACCGCACCGAGGTGGACTACGTCAACGCGCACGGCTCGGGCACCAAGCAGAACGACCGGCACGAGACCGCCGCGGTCAAGCGCTCACTGGGCGGGCACGCCTTCGGGACCCCGATGAGCTCGATCAAGTCGATGGTCGGGCACTCGCTCGGCGCGATCGGTGCCATCGAGGTGGTCGCCTGCACCCTGGCGCTCGTCCACGGCGTGGTGCCGCCGACCGCCAACTACGAGACTCCGGACCCGGAGTGCGACCTCGACTACGTGCCGCGCACCGCGCGCGAGCTGCCGCTGAGCCACATCCTCTCGGTCGGCAGCGGATTCGGCGGATTCCAGTCCGCCGTCGTGCTCAACAGAACGGGGTGAGTTCCATGACGTCACGTCAGCAGGGCCGCCGGGCGGTGGTCACCGGCCTCGGCGTGGTAGCGCCGAACGGCGTCGGGGCCGACGCCTTCTGGAAGGCCACCAGGCAGGGCGTGAGCGTCCTGGACCGGATATCCCGCGAGGGCTGCACCGATCTGCCGCTGCGGATCGCGGGCCAGGTGAACGGGTTCGATCCGCATTCGGCGATCGACAACCGCTTCCTGGTGCAGACCGACCGCTTCACGCACTACGCGATGGCCGCCGCCGACATGGCAGTGTCGGACGCCGGGTTCCGGCCCGACCCGGAACAGCCCTTCGCGGTCGGCGTGGTGACCGCCGCCGGCTCCGGCGGCGGCGAGTTCGGCCAGCGCGAGCTCCAGCAACTCTGGGGCCAGGGACCGAAGTTCGTCGGCCCGTACCAGTCCATCGCCTGGTTCTACGCGGCCAGCACCGGCCAGATCTCGATCCGCGGCGGCTACAAGGGCCCCTGCGGGGTCGTCGCCAGTGACGAGGCCGGTGGGCTGGACGCCGTCGCGCACGCCGCCCGGACGATCGAACGCGGCACCGACGCGGTGGTGGTCGGCGCCGCCGAGGCCCCGCTGGCGCCGTACTCGATGGTCTGCCAGCTCGGCTACCCCGAACTCAGCCTGGCCGAGCGGGCCGATCGGGCGTACCTGCCGTTCACCGCGCAGGCCTGCGGCTTCTCCCCCGCCGAGGGCGGCGCGATGCTGCTGCTGGAGGACGAGCAGTCGGCCCGCCTGCGTGGCGCCCGCGTCCGGGCGCAACTGGCCGGCCACGGCGCCACCTTCACCGGGGCCTCCCGCTGGACGGAGTCCCGGGAAGGACTGGCGGCCGCCATCCGGATCGCGTTGGAGGACGCCCGCATCGCGCCCGAGGAGATCGACGTGGTCTTCGCGGACGCCCTGGGGCTGCCCGCCGCCGACCGCGCCGAAGCCCTGGCACTGGCCGACGCGCTCGGCCCGACCGCCGAGCAAGTCCCGGTCACCGCGCCCAAGGCCGGTACGGGGCGCGCCTACTGCGGCGCGCCGATGCTCGACGTGACCGCCGCCGTGCTGGCCATGGAGGACGGCGTGCTGCCGCCCACCCCCAACGTCACCGAGATCTGCCACGACCTCGCCCTGGTGACCGGCCGCGCCCGCCCGGCCGAACTGAACACCGCGCTGGTGCTCAGCCGCGGGCTGATGGGCTCCAACTCCGCGCTGGTGCTCCGGCGCGCGCGGCCCTGAACCACTCCTCACACCTCCGAAGGGAAACCCCGTGAGCAACACCCTCAGCTATCCGGAACTCGCCGAGCTGCTCCAGGCCCGGGCCGGCGTCACCGTCGCCCCGGGCGACCTGGCGCAGCCGGGCGCGGAGTTCGACACGTTCGGCATCGACTCGCTCGGCCTGCTCGGCGTCGTCGGCGAGCTGGAGAACCGGCACGGCTTCAAGGTCACCTCGGGCGCCGAGTCGGCCAAGACCCCGGCCGAGTTCCTGGAGCTGGTCAACTCCTCCCTCTCCGCGAAGGCTGGTGCCTGAGATGCCCGGACACACCGACAACGAGATCGTCATCGCCGCTCCGCTCGACCTGGTCTGGGAGATGACCAACGACCTGGAGAACTGGCCGCAGCTGTTCAGCGAGTACGCCTCGGTGGAGGTGCTGGACCGGCAGGGCTCCCGGGTCCGGTTCCGGCTCACCATGCACCCGGACGAGAACGGCCAGGTGTGGAGCTGGGTCTCCGAGCGGGAGACCGACCGGGACGCGCTCTCGGTGCGCGCCCGCCGGGTCGAGCCCGGCCCGTTCGAGTTCATGGAGATCCGCTGGGAGTACGCGGAGGTGCCGGCCGGCACCAGGATGCGCTGGATCCAGGACTTCGCGATGAAGCCGACCGCCCCCGTCGACGACGAGGGCATGACCGGCCACATCAACCGCAACTCCAAGATCCAGATGCAGCTGATCCGGGAGAAGGTCGAGAAGCGGGCGGCGGAGCTGTGACCGGCGTGCACAGGGCGCTGATCGTCGCCCGGATGAAGCCCGAGGCCGCACCGGACATCGCCGAGGTGTTCGCCGAGTCCGACCAGGGCGAACTGCCGCACCTGATCGGCGTCACCGGCCGCAGCCTCTTCCAGTTCGGCGACGTCTACCTGCACCTGATCGAGGCCGACCGCCCGCCGGGCTCGGCCGTCGCCAAGGTCGTCGGACACCCGGAGTTCCGGACCGTCAGCGACCGCCTGACCGCCTTCGTGCAGGCGTACGACCCCGCCACCTGGCGGGAACCCAAGGACGCGATGGCGCGGGAGTTCTACCGCTGGGACCGGTGACCCCGCGCCCCCGCTGATCCGCGGCTCCCTGATGGGCCCGCCCCCGGCCGCGTGCCGGGAGCGGGCCCACGCGTGTCCGGCGGCCGGGTGACCGGACGGATTCACCCGGATCGACCGGCCGACCGGGTGAACACTCCCGGGACTCCACCCGAAGGGCGCACGCTGCGCACCGGCGCTGCCACGCTCCGGTGGCAGGCGGCCGCACGGTGGATGACGGTGGATCAGGCGCACCCACCGCGAGTCCCCTTGTCCGACACCGTGTCGGACAGTCGCGGTCCTGCGCGCCGGAAGGATCATCCTCATGCGTTCTGCACGCACGCTGCTCGCCGGGGCGGCCGTCGCCGCCGCGCTCACCGTCGGCACCCCCGTCGCATTCGCCGACGGAGCCGCCGACCAGGGCAAGAACCTCACCTGGCAGGAGAAGCAGGACAAGTCCGAGAGGGCCTCCGACAACGAGCGGAACTCCGGCAATTCCAAGGGCGACGACGACAGGAAGGGGGGTGGCTCCGAGGAGCGCAAGGGTTCCGACGAGCGCAGGGGCGAGGACCACAAGGGCTCCGACGAGCGCAAGGGTTCGGACGAGCGCAGGGGCGAGGACCACAAGGGCTCCGACGAACACAAGGGCGAGGACCACAAGGGCTCGGACGAACACAAGGGCTCCGGCGAGCACAAGGGCTCCGAGGCCAAGGGCGAGGACCACAAGAGCCCGCACGGAGGCGTGCACACCGGTGGCGGCGGCCTGGCGCTGTCCGGTGGCGGGCTCGCCTCCGGCGCGGTGCTGCTGCTCGGCGGGCTCGGGGCGGGCGCGTTCGCCCTGCGCCGCCGCCGTTCCTCCGGCGCGGTCGCCTGATCCCCGGCGCCATGCTTCCGCCGCCTCCGGGCGCCCGCCCCGCACGGGGCGGGCGCGCCGGGGGCGGCGGGCCGTTGCGGAACCGGTCGATCGGAGGACAGGAATGACGGGCGCTCCCGCCTCTGGAATGCCCCGGCTGCTGCGCGCGGGAATGGGCGCGGCGGCGGTCGGGCTGCTGCTGATCTACAACTCGGTGGACACCGGGCCGAACGCCGGCGCGCAGGACGGCCGGCCCGCTCCCCCGGCGGCCGCCGCGCCGGCCGCCGCGCCGGCCGTCCCCGGGCCTTCCGCCGCCGCCCCCACGGCCCCGGGCGCGACGTCACAGGCGCCGGTGCTCAAACGCGCCAAGCCGACCCGGCTGCGGATCCCGCAGATCGCCGTGAACGCGCCGTTCACCGAACTGGCCCTCAACCCGGCCGGCCAACTGGACGCGCCGCCACCGAACGACAAGAACCTGGTCGGCTGGTACCGGGACGGCGTCAGCCCGGGCGAGCGCGGCAGCGCGGTCGTCGCAGGGCACGTGGACACCTCCAAGGGCCCGGCGGTGTTCCTGCTGCTGAGCTTCCTGCTGCCGGGCAACAAGATCGAGGTGAGTCGCGCGGACGGGACGGTCGCGGTGTTCTCGGTGGACTCCGTGGAGACCTTCGCCAAGAAGGACTTCCCCGACGCCAAGGTGTACGGCAAGACCCCCGACGCCCAGCTCCGGCTGATCACCTGCGGCGGCACGTACGACAAGAAGCGGCGGGACTACCTGGACAACGTCGTGGTCTTCGCCCACCTGGAGTCCTCGCACCCCGGGTGACCCGGCCGGCCGCGCGTGTACGACCGCCGGCCCCCGGCCCCCGGGGAATCCGGGGGCCGGGGGCCGGCGGTCGTGCGGCCGTACGCGCGTAGGGGTGTACGGGCCGGGGCGGCGGTTCAGCCGTTCACGACGGCCTCGAAGGCGTGCAGATAGGGGTTGACCGGGCAGACCCCGGTGACCGTCAGTCCGGCCTCGGCCATCAGCCCGACCATGCTCTCCTCGGAGTGCTTGGCACCTCCCACGTTGAGCATCAGCATCAGGTCCATGGCGGTGGTGAAGCGCATCGACGGGCTGTTGTCGACCAGGTTCTCCACGACCACGACGCGGGCACCGGAACCGGCCGCCTTCACCACGTTGGAGAGGGTGCGGCGGGTGCTGTCGTCGTCCCACTCCAGGATGTTCTTGATGATGTAGAGGTCGGCGTGGACCGGGATCTCCACCCGGCAGTCGCCGGGGACCAGCCGGGCCCGGGCGGAGAAGACGCCGCCCTCCTGGAGCCGGGGATCGGCGCCGGCCACCACCTTGGGCAGGTCGAGCAGGGTGCCGTGCAGCCCCGGGTGCTTCTCCAGCAGGCTGGCCAGCACGTGGCCCTGGCCGCCGCCGATGTCCGCCACCGAGTCGATGCCGGTGAGGTCCAGGTACTCGGCGAAGTCCTCGGCGGACTGCCGGCTGGAGGTGGTCATCGCCTTGTCGAAGACCTTCGCCGAGTCGCCCGCGTCGCTGTGCAGGTACTCGAAGAACTCCTTGCCGAACAGGTCGGGGAAGACGTTGCGGCCGGAGCGGACCGCCTCGTCCAGCTTCGGCCAGGCCTCCCACGTCCACGGCTCGGTGCACCAGAGGGAGATGTAGCGCAGCGAGTTGGGGGCGTCCTCGCGCAGCAGCCGGGACATCTCGGTGTGCTCGAAGCGGTCGTCGCCGCTCTCCGCGAAGATGCCGTAGCAGGCGAGCGCGCGCATCAGACGGCGCAGCTGGCGGGGCTCGGTGTCGAGGGCGACGCCGAGGTCGGTGACGCTGGTCGGGGTGTCGCCGAGCACGTCGGCGACACCGAGCCGGGCGGCCGCGCGGACGGCCGCGGCGCAGGCGGCGCCGAAGACGAGCTCGCGCAGCCGCATCGCGGCCTGGGAGGTGGTGTGGGCGGTTGCGGTGGTCATGGCTGGGTTTCCTCGGGTCCTTGGAGTTCCTGGGCGGCGGGCGGCGAGGGGGTGCCGGGGCTCAGCAGCGGTCGTCCGGCTCGGAGCGCTCACAGGTGTTGTGGGCGAAGGTGTTGTCCGCACCGGAGTCGCGGTCGGCGAGGTCAGCCGGGCCGTTCCCGCTCAGCGTGTTGCCGATGATCACGGCGCGGGCGTTGGAGACGCCGACGACGCTCCTGAAGAGGACGATGCCGCCGGAGAAGTCCGAGGTGCCCGTGTTGTCGCGGACCTCGTTGTCGGTCACCCGGACGTCCTCGGTGCCGGTGAGCACGATGCCGGCGCCCTGGATGGCGCCCAGGCGCGGGTTGGCCGGGCAGAACTTGTTGTTGGCGACGACGGTGTTGCGCCGGACGTCGAGGTCCCCGGCGCGCGGCACGCCCTCGTCGCCGACCACGAAGACGCCGGCGCAGTTGCCGCTGATCCAGTTGTCCTGGACGGCCAGTCCGCGCAGCCGGCGGACGGTGACGCCGACCCGGTTGCCGGTCAGCTCGTTGCCCTCGACCACGGTGCCGCCGGTGTCGGGCGAACCGCCCTCGCGATAGGCGTAGTTGGCGAGGAAGACGCCGGACTGGCCGTTGTCCGTCGAGCGGTTGTCGCGGATGGCGGCCCGGGTGGACATCTCCTGGCTGATGCCCTGCTGGGCGTTGTCGTGGACGTAGGTGCGGCTGACGGTCAGACCGGTGGTGCCGCTGGCGTCGATGCCGTTCTTGCGGAAGCCGGTGACGGCGAGGCTGTCGATGGTGACGTCGGACAGCGGCTGCTCCTCGGTGCCGACCACGCAGATGCCGTGCCCGGCGGTGGCGCAGGCGTTCTCGGTGCCGTCCCCGGGGGTGATCACGGTGTCGGCGCCGGAGCCGCGCAGGGTGAGGCCGGGGGTGGTGATGCGGACGCTGCCGTGGAAGGTGCCGGGGAGCACCTTGACGGTGTCGCCGGGGCTGGCGGCGTCGACGGCTTGCTGAATCGATTCGCCGGGGTGGACGAAGTGCATCGGGAAGCCACTGTCGGCGTGGGCCGCGGGGGCGGCGGCCAGCGTGGTGAGGACGGTGGCCAGGACGGTGGTCAGGGCGGTGGCGGCGGCGGTGGCCGCGGCGAGGTGGTGGACCCGTCGCGTGGGCATGAGTGGTGACCTGGTTTCTCTCGGCGCGTTTCTTTCGGCGCGCGCGGTGTTCGTGCGGGTGTGTCGTGGTCTCCCGCACGATCCGGCGGTGTGCGCTGACGCGCTGTGCACGGGCGGGGACGGCCGGTGGGTGCGGCCGTGTCGACGGTATGGGCGGCCGGGTGGGCCCGCCACCAGGGCTGGGCTGCGGGGCTGAACGGGGCGTCGACCGGAGGTGGGACGGCCCGGCGTGGCGCGGGGGCGGGCGCGCCGGGCGTGGCGCGGGGGCGGGGGCGGGCGGGCGACGGGGGGTGGGCGACGGGAGGCGCCTTGGTGTGAGCCTTGGGTGGATCTTGGGTGGGGGATGGGGCGACGCGCCCGACCGCGGGCGGCGGTCGGGCGCGTCGGGTGCGCCGGCTATGTCGCGTGTGTCAGGTCGCGGCCTGCGGCCCGAGGCGGACGGGCAGCGCGGCGAGGTGCCAGGCGGCCGGGTTCGGTCCGCGCTCGACGGCCTCCGGCCCGACGGCGAGCGCCAGCTCCGGGTACGTCCGCAGCAGCGTGCCGAAGGCGACCACCGCCTCCTGGTGCGCCAGCACCGCGCCCAGGCAGCGGTGGGTGCCGTGGCCGAAGCCCAGGTGAGCCTCGTGGTGCCCGGCGCGGTCCGGCCCGCCCGCCCGGCAGACGTCCAGGCGCTCCGGCTCGGCATAGGCCCGCGGGTCGTGGTTGGCCCCCGCCAGGATCGGCATCACCGCCTCGCCCTTGCGGACCGGGGTGCCCGCCAGGATGAGGTCCTGCGTCGCGTAGCGCGGCACCCCGCCGATCGTCGGGCCGCACCAGCGCATCAGCTCGTCGACGGCGGCGGGCAGCAGGCCCGGGTCGGCCCGGACCAGCTCCCGCTGTTCCGGGTGGGCGAGCAGCGCGGCCGTGCCGTTGCCGATCAGGGTGGCGGTGGTCTCGTGGCCGGCCACGATCAGGTTGAGGATCAGCGAGACGGTCTCCACCGGGGCGAGGGTGTCGCCCTCGGCGGCGGCCAGCCGGGAGACCAGGCCGTCGGCCGGCTCGGCC
This sequence comes from Kitasatospora sp. NPDC001095, assembly GCF_053598615.1. Lineage (NCBI taxonomy): Bacteria > Bacillati > Actinomycetota > Actinomycetes > Kitasatosporales > Streptomycetaceae > Kitasatospora > Kitasatospora sp. NPDC001095. The sequence goes on from NZ_JBSFKQ010000001.1 coordinate 140,101, forward strand.
CGGCGGCGCTCGACCAGCTCCCGGGCGGCGGCCACCATGGCGCGCAGCGCCTCGTCCAGGCCGGGCCCGGCACCCCGGCCGAGGTAGGAGCTCCAGCGGCGCCACTGCGGGCGGTCCGCCTCGGGGATGCCGAGCAGCTCGCAGATCACCGCGACGGGCAGCGGGTAGGCGAAGTGCGCGACCAGGTCGACCACGCCGTCCGGGCCGGCGTGCTCGGGCAGCGCCCGGGCGTACTCCGCGGCGAGACGTTCGATCCTGGGCCGCAGCCGCTCCACGGCGCCGGCCGTGAAGGCGGGGTGCACCAGGCCGCGCATCCGGCGGTGCCGGGCGCCGTCGGCCCCGAAGACCCCGGCGCGCAGGTGTTTCCGGGCCGGATTCACTCGATCGGGGACAGCGGATCGTTTCTCCGGTTCGCCGGGAGCCCGGCCTCCGGGCCCCTGACCTGGCCCGCCCGACGACCGCGTCCGGGCGCGTGACATGCTCGGGGCCATGACCACCGTGCCCGTGCCGTCCGTACCCTCCGTAGCCGCCCTCCGCAACCCGATCGGCGCCCACGTCCCGGTGGCCGGTCGCGGGCTGGCGGGCACAGGACTGGCGTACGCGGACCGGGTCGGCGCGGAGACGGTGCAGGTGTTCGTGGCCAACCCGCGAGGCTGGGCCACTCCCCCGGGCAACCCGGCCCAGGACGAGGAGTTCCGCACCGCCTGCGCCGAACAGGGCGTCCCGGCCTGGGTGCACGCCCCGTACCTGATCAACTTCGGCTCGGACAACCCGGCCACCCGGGAGCGCTCGGCCGACTCCCTGTGGCACTCGCTGCGCCGCGGCCACGCCATCGGCGCGCTCGGCGTCGTCCTGCACACGGGCTCGGCGGTCGGCACCGCGCCCGGCGGCGGCTCGCGCCGGGCCGAGGCGATGGCGCAGGTCCGGGCGGACGTCCGGCCGTTGCTGGAGGAGCTGGACAAGCTCGGCGAGGACGCGCCCTGGCTGCTGCTGGAGCCGACGGCGGGCCAGGGCAGCTCGCTCTGCTCGCGGCTGGAGGAGCTGGCCGAGTACGTGGAGGCGCTGGACCACCACCCCAAGGTGGGAGTTTGCCTGGACACCTGCCACGCCTTCGCCGCCGGGCACGACCTGGCGAAGCCGGGCGGGGTGACGGCCGCGCTGGACGCGCTGGCCGCCGCGGCCGGGCCCGGCCGGCTGCGGCTGATCCACGCCAACGACTCCGAGGACGTCGTCGGCGCCCGCAAGGACCGGCATGCCAACATCGGGGCCGGGATGATCGGTGCCGAGCCGTTCCGCGAGCTGTTCGAGCACCCGGAGACGGCCGGGGTGCCGCTGGTGGTGGAGACCCCGGACCGCAAGCACGGCGGGGACGGCACCGGGCACGCGATGGACATCGCGGTGCTGAAGGAGCTGCGGGACCGGGCGGCGGTCCGCGCCTGAGACCGCCTGGCCGGACCAGCCACCGTCTGGCCGCAGGGCCGCGGCCGGACAGCCGTGAGCCCGGAGGCCGACGGACGGCCTCCGGGCTCGGGGAGCTGAGGAGATCAGCAGCCGCAGTCGCTCTCGCCGTGCTCGGCGAAGTTGAACCAGGTGGCGTGCGGGCCGAACAGGCCGACGCCCGCGCTGCCGGACTCCAGGCTCTGTCCCTCCGACTGCGTCGGAGCGAAGCCCCCCGCCATGGCCGAGGTCGGGACCGCCACCACGGCACCGGCCACGGCGACGATCACGGCGAGCTTGCGGATCTTCCCACGAAGCGACATCTGATGTCCTTTTGGTTCGTCTCTGGTCCTCGGACCCGTGCCCCCGACCGGCCGGACCGGCCGCCCGACGGACCGGGCGACGCCCCACCGGGGAGGCGCCGGGCCCACGCTTGCACACGAACCCGCACCTCAGGGCACGCGCCGCAACCGGGCTGAGGCATTCGGGTGAGGCAACTCCCCCGGCCGGGCGAACCTGGGCGCACACCGGACGAATCCGGGCGTACATCCGTGAATCCGATCGAACGGCCTGCCGGAGGGCGCCGGACGAGTGCCCGTCCGGGCGCCCCGCGACCGCAAGTCTTGCGGTGACGGACCGGGCGAACTGAACAAATCCCGGCGATTTGGCGCACGGTCCAGCCTCATCCGAGCATGAAAAGTCGCTCCACGGCGCTCCACCGGGAGCGAGCAGGACCACGAAAGGCGCACCACCCTCATGCAGACCAGTCCCGCCGCACCCCCGCAGGCGGCTCGACCGAGCGTTCCGGAGACCCCGGGGCCGGTCGGCTCCGCGTCCCCGGGCCCGACGCCCCAGAAGAACAGCCGCCGCTTCGGGCTGGCGACCGCCACCGCCCTGGTGATGGGCAACATCATCGGCGGCGGTATCTTCATGATCCCGGCCGCCGTGGCCCCGTTCGGGACGGTCAGCCTGCTCGCCTTCGCGGTGCTCACCGTCGGCGCGATCGCGCTGGCGCTGGTCTTCGGGCAGCTGGCCCGCCGCAGTCCGCGCACCGGCGGACCGTACGTCTACGCCCGCGAGGCCTTCGGGGACTTCGCCGGCTTCCTGTCCGCCTGGTCGTACTGGATCACCACCTGGGTCAGCAACGCCGCGCTGGCCGTGGCCGCCGTCGGGTACCTGGACGTTCTGCTGCCGCTCCACCACTCCATCCCGCTGGAGATCACCGCCGCGCTGGCCTTCCAGTGGCTGCCGGCGCTGGCCAACCTGGCCGGCACCCGTTACGTCGGGGCGGTCCAACTCGTCTCCACCGTGCTGAAGTTCATCCCGCTGGTGCTGGTCTCGATCGGCGGCCTGTTCTTCTTCGACCCGAAGAACCTCGGTCCCTTCGACGCCACCGGCCACGGCTGGGCGGGCGGCATGTCCGCCGCCGCGGCGATCCTGCTCTTCAGCTACCTGGGCGTGGAGTCGGCCGCGATGAGCGCCGGCCAGGTCCGTGACCCGGAGCGCAACGTCGGCCGGGCCAGCGTGCTCGGCACCACCGGTGCGGCGGCGGTGTACCTGCTCGGCACGGTCGCGGTGTTCGGCACCGTCGCGCACGAGCAACTCGTCCACTCCAGCGCGCCGTTCTCGGACGCCGTGGACGCCATGTTCGGCGGTACCTGGGGCGGCACGGTGATCGCGGTCGCCGCGCTGGTGTCGATGGCCGGCGCCCTGAACGGCTGGACCCTGCTCTCCGCCCAGGCCCCGTACGCGGCCGCCAAGGACGGCCTGTTCCCCGCCGCCTTCGGCAAGGAGCGGCGCGGGGTGCCGACCTTCGGTGTGGTGGTCGGCGTCTCCCTGGCCTCGGCCCTGACCGTGATCAACTTCGCCAGCGGCGCGAAGGGCGCCTTCGAGATCCTGGTGCTGGTCACCACCTTCACCGCCACCGTGCCGTACCTGCTCTCCACCGCCGCCCAGCTGTACTGGCTGGTGCGCGGGGCCGGCGAGCGGGTCGACCGCGGACGGCTGGTGCGGGACGCCGTCCTCGGCCTGGGCGCCTTCGGCTTCTCGCTCTGGCTCGTCGCCGGAGCCGGCTACGCCGCCGTCTACCAGGGTGTCCTGTTCCTGTTCGCGGGCGTCCTGGTCTACGTCTGGATGGCGGGCCGCCGCCGCGACTGAACGCCCGGCCGCACCTTGGCAGCGGCCGGAAAACCGGACACATCAACATGAACCACCGTGACGCGCACCGGACTTGTCCGGTGCGCGTCCAATATCCACGAGGATTTCACTTCCCCGATCTACCCGCGTAGGTGACGGGATCGCCACACTGGCGCACGCAATTCAGCAGTTCATCCGATCTGATGATGGAGCGTCCGCCATGGCCCCCACCGCACCCGCGCGCCGGTTCCTGTCCGTCATACCGGCCGCCGCCGCCCTCGCCGCCGTGACCGTGGTCACGGCCGGCACCCCCGCCCAGGCCGCCCTGCCGACCCCGATCTCCGCCGCCACCGCCCGCAGTTACCTCGCCGCGATGCCCGCCACCGCGGAGACCCACGGGGACACCTACGACCGCACGCTGTTCCCGACCTGGATCACCATCAGCGGCACCTGCGACACCCGCGAGTGGGTCGTCAAGCGGGACGGCAGCAACGTCGCCACCGACACCTCCTGCAAGTCCACCAGCGGCAACTGGTCCTCGCCGTACGACGGCGCGACCACCACCAACGCCTCCTCCTTCGACGTCGACCACCTGGTGCCGCTCTCCGAGGCCTGGGCCTCCGGCGCCTGGTCCTGGACCACCGCGCAGCGCCAGGCCTTCGCCAACGACGTCACCCGCCCCCAGCTGCTGCTGGTCTCCGCCAGCAGCAACCGCTCCAAGGGTGACCGCGACCCGGCCGAGTGGCTCCCCCAGGCCTCCTACCGCTGCACCTACGCCCGCGCCTGGGTGCAGGTGAAGCAGTACTACGGCCTCAGCGTGGACAGCGCCGAGAAGACCGCGCTCACCGGCATCCTCGACAACTGCTGAACCCGGCAACCACCGCGGCCCGGCGCTCACCCCGCGCCGGGTCGCGGTGCCGTGCGCGTCGGACCGGTCGACCGGTGCTCGGGGCAGCCGGCCCCGGGCCGGTCGACCGTCGAACCGGTCAGTCGGTCGAGTCCGGCGGGAAGGCGACCGGGTAGGCCTCGGCGAAGTCGGCCGAGCGGGCCACCTCGCGCCACCTGGTGTCCTCCGCCAGGAGCTGTCGGTCCATGGCGATCGAGCCCTCGGCCGCGTTCACCCCGAGCGGCAGGTGGTGCGGGATGTCGCGGCGCTTGGCCACCCGCACCAGGATCTCGGCGGCGCGCACCGGGTCACCCGCGGCGCCGGCGCCGCCCTGCCGCAGCCGCCGGTTCATGGCGCCGACCGTCTCCTCGTAGGCCTCCGGGACGTCGTGGACGACCATCGAGGAGCCGGCCCAGTCGGTGCGGAAGCCGCTGGGTTCGACCACCAGCACCCGCACGCCGAACGGCGCGGTCTCGGTGCGCAGCACCCGGCTGAACCCGTCGATGGCGAACTTCGCGGCCTGGTACGAGGCGATGCCCGGCGAGCCGCCGACCCGCCCGCCCACCGAGGAGAACTGCACGACCAGCCCGCCCTTCTGCTCGCGCAGCAGCGGGAGCGCGGCCTTCGTGACGTGGTAGACGCCCCAGAAGTTGGTCTCGAACTGGGCGCGGAAGTCCGCGTCCTCGGTGGTCTCGATCGGCGAGACGTTGGCGTAGCCGGCGTTGTTCACCAGCACGTCGATCCGGCCGAAGGCGGCCCGCGCCTCGGCGATGGCCGCGCGGGCCGCCGCCGGGTCGGTGACGTCCAGCGCGATCGGGTGGATCCGGTCGCCGAACTCCTCGACGAGATCAGCGAGTTGCTCGGGCTTGCGGGCGGTCGCCGCCACCCGGTCGCCGGCTTCCAGCGCGGCGCGGACGAGGGCGCGGCCGAAGCCGCGCGAGCTGCCGGTGATGAACCACGCCTGTTCCGTGCCCTGCTCCGTGTTCTGCTCCATGCCGCTAGTAAAACACCGTTGCGTTATTAGTGCAACAGCGTTGCGCTAATACGGCAACAGCGTTGCCCTACCATGGGTGAGTGGATGAAGCATCGGAGTTCCAGCGGGCGCGCTCTCCCGAGGCCAAGCGCCGGCGCGAGGCCGCGATCCTGGCGGCGGCGCGGTCGCTCGGCCGCGAGCAGGGCATCAGGGACATCACCCTGACCGACATCGCCGCGGCCGTCGGGATGCACAAGTCGGCGCTGCTGCGGTACTTCGAGACCCGCGAGGAGATCTTCCTGCGGCTGACCGCCGAAGGCTGGGCCGAGTGGTCGGACGCCCTCACCGCACGGCTGCGGAAAACCACGGAACCCGGCCCGGCCGCCGTGGCCGGGGCGTTCGCCTCCACCCTCGCAGCCCGCGGGATGTTCTGCGACCTGCTCGCCCACGCACCGCTCAACCTCGAACGCAACGTCTCGCTCGACGCCGTACGCGACTTCAAACTCGCCACGCTCGCCGCCCGCGTGCCGATCAGCGCGGCCGTCCGAGCCCAGCTGCCCGCCCTGGACGAGCAGGACGTCGTCGACCTGGTCGCCACCGCCGTCTCGCTGGCCGGGGCCCTGTGGCAGATCGCGAACCCGGGCAGCGAGGTCGCCGCCCTCTACCGCTCCGACCCCCGGCTGGCCCACGCCGTCATCGAGGTCGAACCCCGGCTCACCCGCATCCTGACCGCCACCATCACCGGGCTGGCCACCGGACGGAGCTGAGCGCGGCCCGCCCCGTCCGCCTGCCCCGTCCGCCCGGGCCGGCACCCGTTCCGGGCCGCCGCTGTGTGCACTCGGATGGATCATCTGACGTGCCGCGCAAGGGATTTGACCCTACGGTGCAGTGCCAGGGGGTCATCCGAGCGGAAGGCTGATTCTGAACATGGCTGGCAAATTCGAGCTGTTCGTGGACGAGGGCGGCATGCACCGGTTCCGGCTCAAGGCGAGCAACGGGGCGATCGTGGTGACCGGCGACCCGAAGGAGAGCAAGGACGACTGCCTCAAGAGCATCGAGTCGATCCGCAAGCTCGCGCCGTACGCGGAGCTCAAGGAGACCGCCGGATCGGTGTGACGGGCCGGACTTCCGAGGACGCGGGTCGGTGGTGCAAATCGCCGACCCGCGTTCGCCTCCACGACAGATCCCTTTGGCCGGGTGCACGCCGGACGCGGACAGAACATCGGCATGCGCGTCGTCATCGTCACCGAATCCTTCCCGCCCGAGGTCAACGGAGTCGCCCACAGCGTGCTGCGGACGGCCGAGCACCTGGTCCGCCGGGGCCACCGGCCCCTCGTCGTCACCCCCGCCCCGGCACGGGGCGCCGAGTGCCCGCCGGAAACCTTCGGCGGCGGGCACTCGGCCGGGGAGATTCCCGTGGTGCGCATCCCGTCGGTGCCGCTGCCGGGGTACCCGCAGGTGCGGATCGCACTGCCCAGCCGGCAGCTGGCGGCCGCCGTCGCCGGGCACCGGCCCGACATCGTCCACCTGGCCAGCCCCTTCGTGCTCGGCGCGCGCGGGATGCAGGTCGCGGCACGGCTCGGGGTGCCCGCCGTGGCCGTCTACCAGACCGACCTGGCCGGGTACGCCCACGCCTACCGGGCCGGGCGGGGCCTCGGCGAGGCCGCCGCCTGGCGGCGGATCCGGGCCGTGCACCGCGCCGCGGCCCGCACCCTGGCACCCTCCACCCCCGCCGCCCAGGACCTCACCGCGCACGGGGTGCCCCGGGTGCAGGTGTGGCCGCGCGGAGTGGACTCGGCGCGGTTCCACCCCCGGCACCGGGACGAGGCGCTGCACCGGGCGCTGGCACCGGGCGGGGAGGTGCTCGTCGGGTACGTCGGACGGCTGGCGCCGGAGAAGCGGGTCGACCTGCTGGCCGCCGCCTCGGCGCTGCCCGGCGTCCGGGTGGTGGTCGTCGGGGACGGCCCCTCGGCGCCCGGCCTGAAGGCCTCGATGCCCGGCACCGTGTTCCTCGGCCGCCGCACCGGTGACGAGCTGGCGCGCTGCTTCGCGACCCTCGACGTCTTCGTGCACACCGGCCCGCTGGAGACCTTCTGCCAGACCATCCAGGAGGCGATGGCCAGCGGCGTGCCCGTGATCGGCCCCGCGGCGGGCGGGCCACTGGACCTCGTCGCCCACCACCGCACCGGCCTGCTGGTGCCGCCCCGGGACGGCACGGCGGTGGCCCGGGCGGTCGCCGAGCTGGCCGCCGACCCGGCGCGGAGGGCCGCGTACGGGCAGGCCGGGCGGGCCGAGGTGACCGCCCGCACCTGGGAGGCGGTCGGAGACCTGCTGCTGCGGCACTACGCCGAGGTGCTGGCGGAGCACCGCGGGCTGCCGCTGCCGGCGGCCGCCGCCGCGCCGGCCGAGCCGGTGGCGCCCGTCCTGCCGGAGGAGCTGCCGGCATGACCTCCGGAACCGGCCGCGAGACGCCGACCGCTTCCGACGACGGGGCGCCGACCGCTCCCCACGGTGCGACGCCGGCGGTCGGCCGGGCGTCGGAGGTCGGCGCGGCGCCGAGCGCGGGTGAGGCCCTGACGATCGTCCGGCTCGCCAACTTCGTCACCCCGGTCTCCGGCGGCCTGCGCACCGCGCTGCGCCACCTGGGTGCCGGGTACCGGGCAGCCGGGCACCGCCCGGTACTGATCGTCCCCGGGGAGCGGCGCTCCGAGGAGGAGACCGAGCAGGGCGTGGTGGTCACCCTGCCCGGCCCGGTACTGCCGGCCAGCGGCGGCTACCGGCTGCTCACCGACCGGCGGGCGGTGGCCGCCGAGCTGACCAGGTTCTCCCCCGACCGGCTGGAGGTGTCGGACCGCACCACGCTGCGCTGGACCGGCGCCTGGGCGCGGCGGCACGGGGTGCGCTCGATGATGGTCTCGCACGAGAGCGCCGCCGGAGTGCTGCGCACCCGGGGCCTGCCCGGCCCACTGGCGGACGCCGCGGCCGACCGGCTCAACGCGGCCACCGCCCGCGCCTACGACTCGGTGCTCTGCACCACCGACTGGGCGGCGGCGGAGTTCCGGCGGCTGGGCACCCCGAACCTGGTCCGGGCCCCGCTGGGAGTGGACCTGGACGCGCTGCGACCACCGCCGCCGGCCGCACGGGCGGCCGAGCGGGCACGGTACGCCGCGCCGGACGAGACCCTGCTGGTGCTCTGCTCGCGACTCTCGGCGGAGAAGCGGCCCGAACGGGCGATCGACGCCCTGGCCGCCCTGCGGGCCGGACGGCGGCCCGCCGTCCTGGTGGTGGCCGGCACCGGCCCGCTGCGGGAGCGACTGGCGGACCGGGCCGCCCGGCTACGGCTGCCGGTGCGCTTCCTCGGACACCTCGGCGGACGCGCGGAGCTGGCCCAGCTGCTGGGCTGCGCGGACGTGGTGCTCGCCCCCGGGCCGGTGGAGACCTTCGGGCTGGCCGCGATGGAAGCGCTGGCCTGCGGGACCCCGGTGGCGGTCAGTCGCTCCTCCGCACTGCCCGGCCTCGTCGGGCTCGCCGGGGTGGCGGCCGTCGACACCGGCAGTGGATTCGCCTCCGCCGTAGGGCAGTTGCTGGACCGGCCGGAGGAACTGCGGCGGGCCGCCGCCCGGGCGCAGGCCGAGCGGTACGGCTGGCCGGCGGCGGTGGCGGCGTTCCTGGCGGCGCACGGCGTACGCGACGACGAAGCGGTGGACGGGGGTCGGGATGAGCATGCTGGAAGCCGGGCGTGACCGGACGGCGCGGGAGCACCCTGCGGCGGGCGAGCCGCTGCGCTTCGTCGCACTCGGGGACTCGCTCACGGAGGGGGTCGGTGACCAGGTCGGCGAGGGCTGGCGCGGCTGGGCCGCCGTGCTGGCCGACTCGCTGGCGCCCGAGGGGCGGAGCGTCGAGTTCACCAACCTGGCGTACAGCGGGGCGCTCACCACGGACCTGATGACGCGTCAACTGTCGGAGGCGATCGCGCAGCGGCCCAAGCTCGCGGCGGTGGTGGTCGGCGGCAACGACACCCTGCGCACCGGCTTCGACATCCGGCGCGCCACCCTGGAACTGGACGCCACGATGGGTGAACTCTCCGGCTACGGGGCCAGGTTGCTCACCGCCTGCCTCCCCGACCCGGGCAGCCTGCTCCGGCTCCCCGCGCCACTCGCCCGCCCGCTGGCACGCCGGATGCGGGCGGTCAACACCGTGGTGCACGCCCTCACCGAACGCCACCGGGCGGTGCACCTGCACATCGCCGAACTGCCCTGGCTGACGGAACGACGGCTGCTGAGCGTGGACCGCCTGCACCCCAGCGCCGAGGGCCACCACCTGATCGCCCGACGGTTCCACGACCTGCTCACCGAGGCCGGCCACCCCCTCGGCCCACCCCCGGCCGCCGCACCCGCCGAACCCCCACCGACCCTGGCCGCCGACCTCTGGTGGATGGCCACCCGGGGCACCCGCTGGCTCGCCGCCCGCAGCACCGACCTCCTGCCGGGCCTCCTCGCCCTCGCGGCCACCGAAGGCGCCGCCCGCCTGCGCGGCGGAAGCGGGCGACACGACGAGCAGATGGCCCGGGCGGCGGCACAGGCGCTCGCCTCCCTGGGGTGAGGAGCGCGGCAGGGGCAGAAACTCACCGGCCCCACGGCCCCCACCACTTCGGCGGCAGCGGATCAGCCGGGGCCGACGTCGGCTGGTCGGGGTGCAGCCCGAGCCGCCGAAGAGCGTCGGCGCGGAAGCGAACCGCGACGGTGCCGTGCCAGTGCCCGTCCGGGCCCACGCCGCACATCAGGTCGCACCTGACCTCATCGTCGGCGAACGGGTACCAGTCGATCCCCCGGTCCCGCAGTCAAGCCGCCGTCAGCCGGCCGGGCCGCGGGGAGCCGGCGACGTTCTGGTGGCAGAAAAGGGTCACCCATTCGAAAGCCTGATCGCCCATGTCGGCATGATGCCTCATCGCGGCAGTCCGCTGCTCGGGTATTCGCGCCGCCGGCCGGGGCGCTCACGGCCGATGCGGGTGGCTGGTCCGCCGGGGCGGCGCAGGGGCGGGCCAGCAAGTCGGCCGGAGCTGCCGGGCGTTGAGCCGACGACTCCGCCGGGACGGCGTGAGCTGCGAAGGCGACAGGCCCCCGGGCCCGCCGGGGCGGCCTGGGGGCGGTCACGCCGGGGCTCCGGCGCGGGGCGCTCGCCCCGGGAGGCCAGGGCCTGCGCTGCTTCGCGGGCCGTCTGCTCGTCGAGCCGCCCGCCTGCGTCGAGGGGCCGGGCGTGTCCCGGCCGTGAACCCCGGGTCGCCCGATCGTGGTGGTCGGGGGTGCCGTCGGGTGGGAACCATCGGGGTGGCCCGGGTGGTCGTGTCCGGGGAGGGTGCGGCGGAGGGAGTCAGGGTGGAGAGCGCGGGTGCGGGCGGCCGGGAGGTCATGGCGGCGGCGGGGGTGCTGTTCCCGGACGCGGCGGGGCGAGTGCTGGTGGTGCGGCTGCCGTACGACCGGAAGCATCCGGTGGCGATCCCGGGAGGCGGCTGGGAGCCGGCCGACCGGTCGCCCCGGGAGACCGCGCTGCGGGAGATCCGCGAGGAGTTGGGCTTCACGCCCCGGCTGGGGCCGCTGGCCGGCGTGGACTGGGCGCTACTGCGGGACGGCGACCGACCGATCGTGGTGTACCTGTACTGGGCCGAGCCGCTGACGTCCGAACAGGTCGCGGCGTTCCGGCCGGACGCGGCGGAGGTCGGCGGCTGGACCTGGCTGACGACGGAGCAGGCCGGGCACGCGCTGCCGCCACGGCTGTCGCGCCGGATGACGGCCTGTCTGCGGGCGCCGCGCGAGGCCTGGCCGCTGGAAATGGAGGACAGCCGGCCGGTCGGGCACACGCTCGGCTGGCTGCCCGCCGACGGTCCGGTACCCGCGTACGCCGGGCTGGCCGCCGCCCCCGGGCTGACGCCGTCGGCCGAGGAGCGGCCGGAGCCGCCGATGGACCGGGACACCTACTACGCCACCCGGCCCCGCATCCGGGCGAAGGCGCGGGCGCTGTTCACCGACGACGCCGGCCGGGTGCTGCTGGTGCGGCTGCGGCCGTGGGACGGGCCGCGCGGGCGGGTCCCGTACTGGACGCTGCCGGGCGGCGGGGTCGAGGCGGACCGGGAGATGCCCCGGGCGGCGGCCCGGCGGGAGATCCGCGAGGAACTCGGCTGGGAGGTCGAGCCGGGGCCGCTGCTGGCACTGGACTGGCAGCCGGGTGCGGCGGCCGACCCGAAGGCGGACCCGGCGACCGGCCGGGACACCGCCGTCCTGGTGTACGTGTACGACGGGGGCACGGTGACGGAGCGGATGCTCGGTTCGATCGTGCTGCCGGAGGCCGAGCTGGTGGAGTGGCGGCTCTGCGATCCGGCCGAGGCGCGGACCCTACTGACCGGCCCCTCCTGGGACCGCACGGCCGCCGCGCTGGCCGCCCGGGAGCGGCCGGGCGGGCCGGTCGAGCTCGTGCGCGGACGGGCCGTGGAGCCGGACCCGCCCCGGGGGTGAGGACTGACGGAGGGGACCCCGGCGGGCCTGAGCCGCCGGGGTCTCGTCCGGTCCGGAGGTCCGACCCGCCGGGAGCGGTGCGTCAGACCTCCAGATCGGCCTCGATCCGGCTCAGCTGGTGGCGGGCCATCGCGAGGTTGGCGCGCGACTTGTCCAGGGCGAGGTAGAGGAACAGGCCCTTGCCGGTGCGGCCGGTGAGCGGGCGGATCAGGTGGTACTGGCTGGTGAGGGTGATCAGAATGTCCTCGATCCCGTCCTGGAGGCCGAGCATGTCCATGGTGCGCATCTTGGCGCGGACCACGTCGGTGTTCCCGGCGGCGGCGACGTTGAGGTCCAGGCCGCCGGGGCCGTCGAGGGTGGCCAGCGCCATGCCGCTGTTGTAGTCCACCAGGGCTGCGCCGATGGCGCCCTCGATGCTGGTCATGGCCTGCTTGAGCGCGCCGGCTGCGTCGGTCATCTGGGTAACTCCCGTTCGATGGTGGGTGGTTCGGGTGGGTTATGGCGGCGGTGGTCGGCCCGGGTCAGCCCGCTTCGCGCGGGTCCTTGGGCACGAGGGCTTCGTTGAGCAGCCCCGCGATGCGCTGCGCGCTGCGGCGGGCCTCGAGGTGCAGTCGGCCGACGTTGACATCGGGGTGCGCCAGCAGGGTCAGCACGCAGCTGCCGCCGGCCGCGTACGTGGCGACGTAGCCGTTCTCACCGCGCACCAGCGACTCGCGGAACTCGCCCTGGCCGGTGGTGTCGGCGAGCCGCTGGGCCAGCGAGAGCGAGGCCGCCGTCATCGCGGCCAGTCCGGAGGGTTCGGTGCCGTGGGTGTCGTGCGCGATCAACAGGCCGTCCACGCTGGCGACCAGCCCACCCGCGAGGTGCGGGACGCGGTGTTTGACGGCACGCAGTTCGGCGAGCAACTCGCTCTCCAAGGCGATCAGTTGTCTCCTTCCGACACGCTGTTTGAGGGCCCGCCTCATGGCCGGAAGAACGGGGTCGCGGGCGGGGAGTGGGTCAAAGTCGGGCCTCCAGAAGGTTTCGGACCCGGGTCAGCAGCGCGATGTCCGGGTCGGGGACGGCCAGCGGGTGGGCCGCTGCCGCGGTGGGCGGGCGTTCGGAGCGTGTGGGGGCGTCGGGGGTGGCGTGGCTCCCGGCTTCGGCCCCGGCGTGGGTCCCGGTGCGGGGTGCGGCGGGTGCGGGCGCGAATCCGGGTGTGGCCGTGACCGGGGCGCCGGGGAGTCCGGCACCCCGCAGGCTGGCGCCGGGGACCCTTCGGTGCAGCCCTCCGGCCGGTCTGCTTGCGACCGGCGGGCCGACTCCGGCCGCAGGTAAGGCTATTGACGGATCGTCGCGCAGCGGGGCCGCCTTCGGCACGTCGGCCGGGTGCGCGCCCTCCGGGTGCGCAGCGGCCGGGTGCGCAGCGGCCGCTTGGCGCGAGGCGCCCGGCGGACGCTGGACGTCGGGCGGCCGCTGCGCGTCCAGCAGTCCGGCGGCGGCCAGTCGGCGGACGTCGGCCGTCACGCCGAAGCCGGAGCGGCCGAGCAGTCGGGCCAGGTCCGCCGGGGTCCTGCGGCCGTCGGCGTGGTCCAGCAGCTCGCAGCGCCGGCGGCCGGAGGGGCGATGGGACGGCCGGCGGCCGTGCACGGCCGGTCGGACGGGCGCGGTGTCGAGCTGCCCCCCGGGCCAGATCCCGTCGAGGAGTCGGCGTCGGCGCTCGACCTCACGGCGGATCCGGGCGGCGGCGACCTGGGCGACCGGTCCGAGCCAGTGCCTGGCGTCGGCCTCGAACCGCCAGACGCCGCCGCCCGGGTCGGCGAGGACGAAGAAGGCGGCGTCGAACAGCGTTCCCAGGTGGCCGAGTTCGAGCTCTCCCCGGGTGAGCAGCCGCCGCTCGACGAGCGCGTCGCCGACCGTGGCGCGTGGGCCGTGGACCCGGAGCAGCTCCGTCCAGTCCTCGGGGGTGATCCGGCCGCAGCCGGTGAGCAGGTCGGCCAGGCCGGGCGCCCGGGGGGATTCGGCGGCGGTCACCTGGCCGTCGACCAGGTGGAGGCTGCCGAGCGGCCCGTGGAGGGCACCGGTGACGCGGCGGTCGGCGAGCAGGGTGAGTGCCTCGCCCGGGGTCCTCGGGGTGGCGGTTTCCAGCGGGGGCGGCGGCACGGTGCCGGTTGCGGCGGTCACGCGCTCACCCCAGCACCAGTTCCTCGGTGAGCGCCTGGAGGCGGAAGCGGGCGGCGGCGAGGTTGCCCTCCGCCCGGTCCAGCCAGAGGTGCAGGACGAGCCTGCTGTCGAAGACGGTGTCGATGAAGCGGATCAGGTGGTAACTGCTGCCGGCGGTGACGATGATGTCCTCCAGCGGGGCCCGCCGGTCCTCCGCCGCGGTGAAGGTCTGGCTCTCGACGGCCGCCCGGACCAGGTCGGTTGCCTCGGCGGCTGAGGTCTCGTGCTCTCCGGTCGGGCTGTCGCCGAGGCTCCCGAGGGCGAGCCCGCTGCTCCAGTCGACCAGGCTCGCGGCGCGGGCCCCGGGGATCGCCATCGCTCCGGAGAGGCATTCGTCGATACCGGGCACACCGGCTCCTTCGCGGGGTCTGGGCGGCCGGGCACGGCGCCGACCGATTCACCACCAGCAGTGGCTACTTCGACACGGAAGGCTACTGCCGGATTCCGTACGACGAACATTCCAATGGCATATTCACATCAGTAGAGACCAGTTCCGGCCAAGAACTGAGGTGGCATCAGAACGGGTCGGACGGCCGCGCCACTGGTGGACCGGGACCGTTGGGGCACCGTTCATCGGCCACCTGGCACGGCACCTTGGCCGACATCGAGCCCCGAGAGAGGGTTTCGAGCCTGAAAGTGCGATAAGAGGACATGGCCTTGGGGTGCGAACACGACGAAGGGGCCCGTTCCGCTGGACGGAACGAGCCCCTTCGATGGGAGCGCCAGGCCCGGATCGCACGGACTCTCCCTACTGAAAGTAGGGCGTGCTCTGGTAGCACCGCTGACGCCTGTTCGAGATCCGTTTCCCGGAAGGTCACTTCCTCTCGACGGGAGGAACACTAGCAGGTCATCACGCCTGGTCAGAAATCCCGGCCGGGGCGCCCGGACCGGCCTGAAGCGGTCGGTCCAGCAGCGCCCGGTAGCCCTCGACCAGCGCGGTGAGCCCGAGCCCGAAGGCCCGGTCGGCGCGCTCGCGCCCGGCGGGGACGGCGTCCAGGGCCCCGGCCAGTCGCGGGGTGGCGGCGCGGTCGACGGCGTCGACCATGACGTCCGGGGCGACGAGGTCCAGCGCCGAGCCCAGGATGAAGCTCTCCAGGGCGGTGATCAGGCCCATCACGTCCTGGGCGGCGAAGCCCGCGTCCTCCAGGGTGGCGACGGCCCGCTCGTACAGCTCGTGCATGAACGATTCGGCAAGCGGCGCGGTAGCCAGCAGCCGGACGATCCCGGGGTGTTCGGCGAAGGCGTCCCGATACGCGTGCGCCCAGGTGCGCAGCGCGGCGTCCCAGGGCTGGTCCCACACCGACTGCTCGCCGATCGTGCGCACCAGCTCGGCGCGCATCAGGGCGACGATCTCGGCCCGGCCGGCCACGTGGTGGTAGAGCGCGGACGGGCTCACCTTGAGCGCACCGGCCAGCGCGGGGATGGTGAGGTCCCCCGCCTCGTCGACCAGCCGGAGCGCGGTGTCCACGATGCGCTGCCGGTCCAGCAGGGGTGTGCGCGGCCTGGGCATGCCCGGCTCCTCACCTTCGGGGTCGCCGAGCCGCCCGTCGGCCCCGGCAGACCAAGATCGTCGTTATCCAAGCGTTACTGAACGGCTTTCAGTAAAACCCTTCCGCACCCGCCGGTGCCGCGCCTACGGTAACCGAACCCCATTCGGTTAGGCAGGCCGCGCACCCGTCGGCCCGCCCTGCCCCGGAGAGGACGCACACCCCCGCATGCGTGCCGAAACGATCTTCACCGGCGGCCGGATCCACACCGGTGACCCCGCCCTCCCCCGCACCCACGCCCTCGCCGTCAGCGCGGGGCGGATCGCCGCCCTCGGCGACGCCGCCCTCGCCCTGCGCGACGAAGGCACCGAGACCGTCGACCTCGGCGGCGGCGCCCTGCTGCCCTCCTTCGGCGACGGCCACGTCCACCCGCTGCTCGGCGGCATCGGCCTGCGCGGCGTGCCGGTCCGCGACTGCACCAGCCTGGAGCAGGTCGTGGCGGCCGTCCGCGACTGGGCGCAGCGCCACCCCGAGGCCGAGTGGATCACCGGCGACGCCGTGGACCCGTGGCTGGCCGAGGGCGGACTGTTCGACGCCCGGCTGCTCGACGCCGCCGTCCCGGACCGGCCGGTGCTGCTGCGCACCATGGACCACCACACCGGCTGGGCCAACAGCGAGGCGCTGCGCCGGGCCGGGTACGGGCCGGACACGCCCGAGCCGGTGGGCGGCGAGATCGTCCGCCGGCCGGACGGCAGCCCGCTCGGCACCCTGCGCGAGTTCGGCGCGCTCAACCCCGTCCTCGCGCTCGTCCCGCCACCGCCGTTGGCCGAACAGGTCACCGCGCTGCGGGAGACCACCGCCGCGCTCGCCGCCGCCGGACTCACCTGGCTCCAGGACGCCTGGGTCGAGCCCGCGCAGGTGGACACCTGGCTGGCGGCCGTCGCCGGGGAGGGCCTGCCGGTCCGGGCCGGGCTCGCCCTGCTGCTCGAACCGGACGGCTGGCGCGAGCGGCTCCCCCGCCTGGCCGCCGACCGCGACCGGGTCGAGGCCGCCGGACGCGGGCAACTCACCGCGCGGGCGGTCAAGTTCTTCGCCGACGGCGTCATCGAGTCCGGGACGGCCGCGCTGCTGGAGCCGTACAGCGACTGCCCGCACTCCCACGGCGTCGCCAACTGGACCGGCGCCGAGCTGGCGGACGCCGTCACCGCCGTGGACGCGCTGGGCTTCCAGCCGCACATCCACGCGATCGGCGACCGCGGTGTGCGGATCGCGCTGGACGCCGTCGAGGCCGCCGTCCGCCGCAACGGCACGCGCGCCCGCCGGCCGGTGATCGCCCACGTCCAGCTGGTCCACCCGGACGACCTGCCGCGCTTCGCCGAACTCGGCGTGATCGCCAACTTCGAGCCGCTGTGGGCACAGACCGACCCGCTGATGACCGAGCTGACCCTGCCCCGGATCGGCCAGGAGCGCGGCTCCCGGCAGTACCGGATCGCCGCCCTGCTGCGCGACGGCGCCCGGGTCTCCTTCGGCAGCGACTGGCCGGTCACCCGCTACGAACCACTGGCCGGGCTGGCCACCGCCGTCACCCGGCAGACCCCGGACGGCCTGCCCGACGGCGGCTGGCTGCCCGAGGAGCGGATCGGGCTCCCCGAGGCGCTGGCGGCGTACTCGGCGGGCGTGGCGCACCAGGCCTTCGAGGAGACCGAGTGGGGTGTGCTGCGGCCGGGCATGCGGGCCGACCTGGTGCACCTGGCCACCGACCCCTACGCGGTGCCGGCCGGCGAGCTGGCCTCGATCGAGGTGGCCGGCACCTGGCTCGGCGGGCGGCGCACCCACGGTGGGCCGCCCGGTGGCGACCGCGGCCGCGGCCGCTCGACGGGCTCCACGCGCGAGAGCCGCTGAGGCGTCCCGTTCGCCCGGCCGTCCGGCCGCGTACCCGCTCCGACGGGCTCGCGACCGGTTCCGGCTGGTTCCGACTGGTTCCGGCCGTCCCCCACGGTGGCCGTGCCTCGTTCCCCGGTCGGCGGCCGACGCCCCGTCCGCCGCCGACCGTCCCACCCCCGTTCGTACGACCCCAGGAGAGCTCCCCCATGACCCCGCCCTCCGACGCGGCCTCCTCCTCCGCACTCCGTCCGCCCGGCTCCGCTGCTCCCAACGCCTCATCCGCCGCCGCACCAGACCCGGCCGGTTCGGCCGGGTCGCCCGGCGGGCTGGGGCGCGGGGTGCTCGGCACCGGCGACATCGTCTTCTTCGTCGTGGCCGCCGCCGCGCCGCTGACCGTGATGGCCGGCGTGGCGCCGTTCGCGATCTCCTTCGGCGGCATCGGCGCGCCGGTCGCCTACCTGGCCACCGGGGTGGTGCTGGCGCTCTTCGCGGTCGGGTTCACCGCCATGACCGCGCACATCCGCAACGCGGGCGCCTTCTACGCCTATGTCACCCGCGGCCTCGGCCGGGCGGCCGGACTGGGCGCGGCACTGCTCGCGGTGCTCTCGTACAACGCGATCCAGATCGGCATGTTCGGCGCCTTCGGGTTCTTCGCCCACACCACGGCCGCCGACCTGCTCGGGCTGGACCTGCCCTGGCCGGTCTGGGCGCTGCTCGGGGTCGCGGTGGTCTGGTTCCTCGGCTTGCGCTCGATAGACCTCGGGGCCAAGGTGCTCGGGGCGCTGCTGATCGCCGAGACCGGCATCCTGCTGGTGCTCGCGGTGGCGGTGCTGGTCAAGGGCGGGGCGCACGGGCTGAGCCTGTCCTCGTTCGCCCCGGAGCACGTGTTCTCCGGCGGGATGGGCGGGGTGCTCGGGCTCTCCTTCGCCGCCTTCATCGGCTTCGAGGCCACCGCGATCTACCGCGAGGAGGCCCGGCAGCCGCACCGGACCGTGCCACGCGCGACCTACGCCGCGATCGCCTTCCTCGGCCTCTTCTACACCTTCGTCACCTGGATGATCGTGCAGGCGTTCGGCGACGCCGAGGCCGTCACGACCGCCACCGCCGACCCGGCCGGGATGTTCTTCACCGCGATGACCGACTACGTCGGCGGCTGGGCGACGGACGTGCAGCGGGTGCTGATCGTCACCAGCCTGCTCGCGGCGCTGCTCGCCTTCCACAACACCATCACCCGGTACGGCTACGCGCTGGCCGCCGAGGGGGCCGCCCCGGCCGCGCTCGGCCGGATCCACCCGCGCCACGGCTCGCCGTGGATCGGCGGCATCGCGCAGTCGGTGCTGGCGGCGGTGGCCGTCGGGGTGGCGGCGCTGGTCGGCGCGGACCCGTACAACCAGTTCTTCCTCTGGGTGAACTCCCCCGGGGTGGTCGGCATCCTGGTGCTCCAGGCGCTGGCGGGCCTCGCGGTGTTCGCCTTCTTCCGCCGCGAGCGGGCGGCCGCCGCGAGCACCGGGGCGTTCCGTACCGTCGTGGCGCCGCTGGCCGCCACGGTGCTGCTGTGCGGGGCCACGGGGCTGGTGGTGTGGCGGCTCGACCTGTTCACCGGC
This sequence comes from Kitasatospora sp. NPDC001095, assembly GCF_053598615.1. Classification (NCBI taxonomy): domain Bacteria; kingdom Bacillati; phylum Actinomycetota; class Actinomycetes; order Kitasatosporales; family Streptomycetaceae; genus Kitasatospora; species Kitasatospora sp. NPDC001095. The sequence continues at coordinate 159,219 of NZ_JBSFKQ010000001.1, forward strand.
GCCGGACCGGAGGTCAACTGGCCGCTGGTCGCGATCGTGCCGGTGGTGTTCCTGACCGGCGTCGGGATCGCGTTGCGGCTGCGGGCCCGCCGGCCCGAGGTGTACGCGCGGCTCGGCACGAGCGAGGTCGACGCGGGCTGAGCGGCGGGCGGCTGTCGGGTGGCGGGTGAGCGGGGTCCGGGGGTCCGGGGCCCGGTGAGGCCCCGGTTCGCCCCGGGCCCCGCTCAGGCCTGGCCGACGGCTTCGGCGAGGAGCCGGTACGAGTCGAGCAGCGCGGTGCGGTCGTAGGTGCTGGTGGTGACCAGGAACTCGTCCGCCCCGCTGCGCTCGACCAGCGCCGCCAGCTCGGCGGCGGCCTGCTCCGGGGTGCCCACGATGTGGCCCTTGGACGACTGCTCGAACGCGGCCCGCTCCCGGGCGGTCATCTCCCGGGCCAGGATCTCGGCGGCGGGGGCCAGTGGCGGGAACTCCCCGTGGGTGCGGGAGTACGCCCCCGACCAGGCCTCCGGGACGAGCAGCTCACGCGCCCGCTCGGCCGTCTCGGCGACGGCCACCGTGCCCGAGACCACCACGTACGGCTCGGCGGCCTGCGCGGAGGGGCGGAACCGGCTGCGGTAGCGGTCGATCGCCGCGAGCATCCGCTCCTTCCCGCGCGGGGCGGCGACCACCAGCGGCAGCCCGGCCTCGGCGGCCAGGTCGGCGCCCTCGCCGGTGGCCAGGACGAAGGCCGGGACGTGCAGGCCCTCGGCGGGCCGGGCGTGGACTCCGCGGTGCGCCTGCTGCGAGCCGTCGAAGTAGCCGAGCAACTCGGCCAGCTGGGCACCGAAGCCGTCCGCGGCGTCCTTCTCCCGCCCCAGCGCCCGCCGGACACCGTCGGTGAAGCCCACCGAGCGCCCGAGCCCCATGTCGATCCGCCCCGGGAACAGCGCGGCCAGCACCCCGAACTGCTCGGCCACCACCAGCGGCTGATGGTTGGGCAGCATCACCCCGCCGGTGCCGACCCTGATCCGTGTGGTGGCCGCCGCCACCGCCGCGGCGAGCACGGTGGGCGCCGATCCGGCCGCCCCCGGCACGCCGTGGTGCTCGGACACCCAGAACCGGTGGTAGCCGAGCTGCTCCGCCTCCCGGGCGAAGGCCACCGTGTCCCGCAGTGCCTGGGCCGGCTCCTGGCCTTGTCTGGTCCGGGAGCGGTCGAGCACGGAGAGCCTGATCGTGGGCACGGCACTGGTCACTCGACGGACAACGCCCGCCCGCCGCACGGGCATTCCCGAACAGCCGGGCCGGGGCCGACACCGACTGCCGGAGCCGGGGCGAAGACCGAAGGTCGGAGCCGAGACCGAGACCGAAGGCCGGCCGGTCAGGCGCCCGCCCCGGGTATTCGGCCCGGGCGGGGATGCGCGGGCTCGACCCCGGTGCCGGCCCCGGCTCCGCCCCCGGCCGTGACCTTGCGGCGGCCCCAGGGCTTGTACACCGAGAGGACCACGCTGACCAGGTAGAGCGTCAACGCCACCGCCGGAACGATCACCGTGTTGTAGCGGACGAAGCCGAGGTCCGCCACCGTGATCGGGCCGGTCGGATGCGCGTCCGCCACCCGCACCGCGTCGTGCAGCCGGTCGGGGAGGGCGAGGACGGAGGCCGTCACCGCCCCGAGCGTCAGCCAGAACTTGGCGCTCACCCAGTGGTACCGGAACAGCCCCCAGGGCGTGCCGAGCCCGAGCACCACCCCGCTCAGGAAGGTGAGCAGGCTCAGCGGCAGGATCAGCGTGTCGCCGAGCAGGCCCATCGCCCGGTAGGCGGTGCGCAGCCGCTCGGCATCCCCGGCCGTCAGCGCCGTCACCGCCAGGGTGAGCAGGCAGAGCATCAGCGCCAGCCAGCTCACCGAAGCGACGACGTGCAGGATGACCAGTGGTTTGCGCGCCGCCGGCGGCAGGCGGCGGCCCGCGGACGCGGACGCGGACACGGGCACGGGCACGGATGCCGCCCCGGCCTGTGGCGTCGGCTCGGACGCCGGGACGGCGCCGGTGGGCGAGCGCACGGGTACCTCCTTCGAGTCGGGGTCACGAGGACGGCCCCAGGCTCTCCCGTCCGCGCCTCATCAGGCATCTGACGGTGGAAGTAACCTCGCCTACTCCCAGGCGAGTACGCGCCCCCGACGGCAGCGGCGCCGCGCCTCCCCCGGGAGCAGCGCCGCTCTCAGTCGACCACCGCGAACCCCTGTGCCGCGCCGAGCCGGTTCAGCGAGGCCTGCCCGGGAATCCCGTCCGCCGCGCCCGCCTCGTACCCGCACCGCCGCTGCCAGGCCGCGTACGCGGAGACCGTCCGGCTGCCGAACGAGCCGTCCACCCACCGCTGGTCGAGCAGCCCCTCGTCGACGAGCGCCTGCTCCACGATCGCCGCCTCGGGCCCGTACGTCAGGTGCCCCTGCTCGGCTCCCGGGTCGGTGCGGGCGGCCGCGATCACGTGGGACACCGAGACCGTCCGCGGGCCGGGCAGGTAGCCGAGCAGCCGGCGCAGCGAGCCCTCGCCCGGGACGCCGTCCGCCGCCTGCCCGGAGTAGCCCAGACTCCTTTGGTAGTCCGCGTAGTTGTCGGTGTCCGCGTCCGTCCATTCCGGGCCGGGGCCGGAGCGGTAGTGGTCGCCGAAGCCGTGCGAGACCAGCGCCCGCCCGACCACCGTCACCTGGTAGCCCCGGGCGCCGTAGCCGTACGGCAGGCCGTTGATGCTGACCTGGTAGCGGGCGGGCGTGGCCGGGGGCACCGGGTGCTGCTGCGAGGGCGGGTCGTCCGGGAAGCCGGGCCCGGCGGTGAAGTCGGGCCAGGAGCCGGGGTCGGTGTGGTCGTTGTAGGGCACGTGGGCGTGCGCGTACCAGCCTCCGAAGGCCTCCCAGGCCCGCTCGTCACGGTGGCCGGAGAAGTCGGTCGGCCGGCCCATCGGCCAGATGTCGGGCACGCCCCAGGAGGAGATCCAGGCGTGGATCCGGTTCCAGCCCGCGCAGGGGGTGTCGACCAGCCGCGGGTAGACGCGGCCCTGGTAGCGGCAGTAGGGGAAGAACACCGCCTCGATCTGGATCACCACCCGCCCGGCCCGGTTGGTGCGGGTGGGGCTCTGGGCGGGGCTGAGCAGGCTCTTCGAGCGGGAGTCGGCCGGGAACAACTGCGCCGTGCGGCCGCTGAACGGGTCCCAGACCAGGTGCGGCGCGTCACCGGCGCCGCTGCCGGTGAAGTAGCCGACCAGGTCCTCGTAGGGGCACCATTCCTGCGGCGCCGTGGCGGTCGCGTTGCGGTCCCAGGTGATGTGGGCGATGGCCTTCGGCGGGTACTGCTGATCGGTCGGCGCGTGGTCGCCGAGGTCGTGGATCTCGGCTCCGGGCAGCCACAGGTCGGGCATGACGGGCTCCTCCGAACGGCGTAACGGCATCACCTCCGGTATCGGCAGCCGGGGCTCGCGGATTGACCCCGACGGCGTGATGCCCGGCGGTGAACCCCCGGCGCCCGTAGGGCCGTTCGACTCGACGGGGGACATTCGCCCCCGCGTGCGATTCGAGCGCCCGTGCGGGGGCACCCGGTCGCCCGGAAGGGGGCGCGTTCCACCCCCGGCGGGGCCTCGCTGTCAATCCTTGACCTCACAAGTGGTCTGGTCCACGGTTGTCCGGCGGACCGGTCCGAGCTTGCACAAGGGGTCCTCGTGTGCGCCCAACCGGCCTTTGCCGAAGGGAATCTGACGAAACCGACGGAGACGCGCGGCGCACCTGCGCAACGACGACTTCGACTACCAGGTCGTCGACGGCCGGAAGACGGCCGGAAGATGTTCCCGATCCACCACGAGCTGCTCTCGATCGGCCGGCCGGCGAGGCGGTAGCCGTGATCCGGGTGGGCAGCGTGCCGCTGCTCGTACGCGTCGAGGCTCCTGGCACCGACCTCGACACGGCCGGGCCCCTCGGACTCGCCCGGTCGGCAGCCGAGCGCGCCCGGCAGGCACAGGAGGGGGAGCTGCCCGATTCCTCCCGGCCGACGGCGACCCGACGGGACCGACCGGAGCCGCGGCCGGCCCGGGCCCGCCAAGCGCCGACTGCCGGGCAGCGGGCCGTCGCCCGAATGCATGTATCGGTCTCTTGACTGGCGTCACCGACGCGCGATACTGGGCTCACTCCCAGCTCGCACAACGAGGTGCCGCCCATGGAGCTCTCACCCTCGGCGCACGTGGACACGTTCTGTCGAGACCACCTCCCACCCTTCGAGCAGTGGCCCGAACTCCTCTTCGAAATCCCCGAGTTGGCGTATCCCGACCGTCTGAACTGCGCCGCCGCCCTGCTCGACGACACCATCGAAAGCCTCGGACCCGACCGCCCCTGCCTGCTCACCGCCACCGAGCGGTGGACCTACGGCGAACTGCGCGACCACGCCGACCGGATCGCCCGCCTGCTGACCGAGGACCTCGGCCTCGTCCCCGGCAACCGGGTTCTGCTGCGCGGCCCCAACACCCCCTGGCTGGCGGCCTGTTGGCTCGGCGTACTGAAGGCCGGCGCAGTGGCCGTCACCACGGTGCCGCTGTTGCGCGCCGCCGAGCTGACCGAGCTGCACGACATCGCCGGGCCCGTCCTCGCCCTGTGCGACCACCGCTTCCTGGACGAGCTGCACCGGGCGCGGACGCCCGGCCTGCACGTCCTCGGCTACGGCGGCACCGGCCCCGAGGACCTCACCGCCCGCTGCGCCGCGAAGCCCGCCGGATTCCCCGCCGTCCCCACCGCCGCCGACGACGTCGCGCTGATCGCCTTCACCTCCGGCACCACCGGCCGCCCCAAGGCCACCCTGCACTTCCACCGCGACGTGCTCGCCATCGCCGACACCTTCTCCCGCCACCTGCTCCGCCCCACCCCCGAGGACCTCTTCACCGGCACGCCGCCGCTCGGCTTCACCTTCGGCCTGGGCGGCCTGCTGGTGTTCCCGCTGCGGGCCGGGGCCGCCAGTCTGCTGCTGGAGCAGGCCACCCCCGAGCAGCTCGCCGAGCAGGTCCGGCGCCACGGGGTGAGCGTGCTGTTCACCGCGCCGACCGCCTACCGGGCGATCCTCGCCGCCGGGCTGGCCGACCGGCTGGCCGGGGTGCGGCACTGCGTCTCGGCGGGCGAGCCGCTGTCCGCCGCCCTCTGGCAGGCCTTCCACGCGGCCACCGGGCAGCGGCTGATCGACGGCATCGGTGCCACCGAGCTGCTGCACGTGTTCGTCTCGGCCGCCGGCCAGGACATCCGCCCCGGCTCCACCGGCCGGCCCGTCCCCGGGTTCCGGGCCGCGGTGCTGGACGGGCAGGGCCGCCCGGTGCCGGACGGCGAGCCCGGGCTGCTCGCCGTCAAGGGCCCGACCGGCTGCCGCTACCTGGACGACGAGCGCCAGCTGGACTACGTCCGCGGCGGCTGGAACCTCACCGGCGACACCTACGTCCGGGACCACGACGGCTACTTCTGGTTCCGGGCGCGCGACGACGACATGATCGTCTCGGCCGGTTACAACATCGCCGGGCCCGAGGTGGAGCACGCGCTGGCCGCCCACCCCGACGTGGCCGACTGCGCGGTGGTCGGCGCGCCGGACGAGCGGCGCGGCACGGTGGTCAAGGCGTACGTGGTGCTGCGTGCGGGCGTGCCGGCCGGGCCCGAGACGGCGCGCGGGCTCCAGGAGCACGTCAAACGCACCATCGCACCGTACAAGTACCCGCGGGCGGTCGAGTTCGTGCCCGAGCTGCCGCGCACCGCGACCGGCAAGCTGCACCGCGCCGAGCTGCGCCGACGGGCCGCGCGGACTCCCGCCAGTGTCAGCATCGAGCGGCGGGTGGAGTGGTTCGACACCGACGCCGCCGGGCACTACCACTTCTCCGCCGTGCAGCGCTGGGCCGAGGCGGCGGAGGCGGCCCTGCTGCGCCGGCTGGGGCTGGCCGACCTGTTCGGGCGGATCCCCCGGGTGCACTTCGAGGCCGACTACCGCGAACGGCTCTGGTTCGGCGACCTCGTCCGCACCGAGCTGCGGGTGGACCGGGTCGGCGGATCCTCGCTGCACTACGCCTTCGAGGTGCACGGTCCGCACGGGCTGGCCGCGAGCGGACGGATGTCGGTGGTGCACTCGGCACCGCACGACGGGGGCGCCCAGCCGTGGCCCGCGCAGGTCCGCCGGACGCTGGCGGAGGCCGGGCCGCAGCGGCCGGAGGTGGTCGCATGAGCCCCCGGGCAGCCACGAGCCAGGAACCGGCCACCAGCCCCGAGGCGGCCACAAACCCCGACGCGGCCACCAGCCCCGAGGCAGAGACATGACCGCGGCACGCGACCGCGCCCGGATCGCGGTGGTCGGCGCCGGCCCCGGCGGGCTCTACTTCGCCGCCCTGGCCAAGCAGTCGGCGCCCGACCGGGAGATCACCGTCTTCGAACGGGACGCCCGGGACGACGAGTCCGGCTTCGGCGTGGTCTTCTCCGACGAGACCCTAGACGGCATCGCCCGGGCCGACCCGCGCGTCTTCGCCGCGATCAGCGCCGAGTTCGCCCGCTGGAGCGACATCGACATCCGCTACGCGGGCGAGGTCCGCACCAGCGGCGGCCACGGCTTCGCCGCCCTGGACCGCAACCGGCTGCGCGCCATCCTGCAACAGCGCTGCGCCGAGCTGGCGGTGGACGTGCGCTACCGCACCCCCGCCCCGCCGGTGGACCGGCTCTGCGCCGAGTACGACCTGGTGGTGGCCGCCGACGGCATCCGCTCCGGCACCAGGGCCGCGTATCCGCAGAGCTTCCGCCCCGACCTGGACGAGCGCCACTGCCGCTACATGTGGCTCGCCACCGACAAGGTCTTCGAGGCCTTCACCTTCATCGTCGAGCGGTTCGACTTCGGCGTCCTCCAGGTGCACGCCTACCCGTACAGCGCCACCCGCTCGACCTTCATCGTCGAGGCGGCCGCGGACTCCTGGCGCCGTGCGGGCTTCGAGGCGCTCGCCGCGCGGGAGCAGGCGCGCGGCGAGAGCGACCTGGCGAGCGTGCGGCGCTGCGCGGAGCTGTTCGCCGGGCACCTGGACGGCCACCGGCTGATCCCCAACGCCTCCCGCTGGATCCGCTTCACCACGGTGCGGAACGCGAGTTGGCGCCACCGCAACGTGGTCCTGCTCGGCGACGCCGCGCACTCCGCGCACTTCTCGATCGGCTCGGGCACCAAGCTCGCCCTGGAGGACGCCCTCGCCCTGGCCGCCGCGCTGGGTGAACAGCCCACCCTGGACGAGGCCCTGGCCGCCTACGAGGCCGAGCGGCGCCCGGTGGTGGAGTCCACCCAGCGTGCCGCGCAGGCCAGTCTGGAGTGGTTCGAGACCATCGGGCGGCGTGTCGGCCAGGGCCCCGACCAGTTCGCCTTCAACCTGCTCACCCGCAGCCGGCGGGTCACCTACGGCAACCTGCGGGCCCGCGACCCCGCCTTCGTGGACGCCGTGGACACCGCCCTCGGCGGCGCGCCCGGGGTGCCGCCGATGTTCCGGCCGCTGGAACTGGGCGCGTTGGAGCTGCGCAACCGCGTCGTGGTGCCCCCGCTCGCCACCTACACCTCCCCCGACGCGCTGCCCAGCGACTTCGACCGCGCCCAGCTGACCGGCCACGCGCTCGGCGGCGCGGGGCTGGTGCTCGCCGGAATGACGGCGGTCTGCCCCGAGGGCCGGGCCACCGACCGCAGTCCGGGCCTGTGGACCGACCGCCAGGAGGGCGCCTGGCGTCAACTCGTGGACGCGGTAAGGGCGGTGAGCAACACTCCGCTCGGCATCCAGCTGACCCACGCCGGACGCCGGGGCGCGACCGACACCCCCGGGCCGGACGGCGTCGGGCGCCCGCTCGCCGACGGCTGGCCGCTGATCGCCCCCTCGGCCATCCCCTGGGACCCGGACAGCCCGGTGCCGCACGAGGCCAACGACATCCAACTGGCCGCCGTCACCGCGGACTTCGCGGCCGCCGCCGAGCGGGCCGCGCGGGCCGGCTTCGACGTGCTGGAGCTCCAGTTCGGCCACGGCCACCTGCTCTCCTCCTTCCTCTCCCCGCTCACCAACCACCGCACCGACCGCTACGGCGGCCCGCTCTCCCACCGGCTGCGGCTGCCGCTGGAGGTGCTGACGGCCGTGCGCGCCGTCTGGCCCGCCGGCCGGCCGCTGCTGGTGCGGATCTCGGCGAGCGACTGGGCGCCCGGCGGCACCACCGAGGAAGAGGCCGTGGCGATCTGCCGCGCGCTCGCCGGGGCCGGGGCCGACGCGCTGGACGTCTCCACCGGCGAGGTGGTGTCGCACCAGCGGCCGCCGTACGGGCGCGGCTACCAGACGCCCTTCGCCGAGCTGATCCGCGCCGCCACCGGAGTGCCGACCATCGCGGTCGGCGCGATCTCCGGCTTCGACGACGCCGATTCCGTGCTGCTGGCCGGACGGGCCGACCTGGTCGCGGTCGGCCGCGCCCAGCTGTACGACCCGCTCTGGACGCTGCACGCCGCCGCCGAGCAGGGCTACACCGGGCCGGGCGCCCGCTGGCCGGAGCCCTGGCGAGCGGGCAGCCGCAAGCCGCCGGGCCCGAACGCCGACCGGGTCGCCCCGCACCTGCGGCTGCTGCGCGAGCCGTCCCCGCCCGTCCACCGCCGCTGGTCACCGCCCCGTCCCGACGACGCCCCCGAGGAGTGACGAGGAACCATGCCGCAGCTGCCCCGCTTCACCGCCGCCGCCGTCCAGGCCGCCCCGGTCTACCTGGACCCGGCCGCCACCGTCGACAAGGCCGTCGCGCTGATCCACGAGGCGGCCGGGCACGGCGCCGAACTGGTGGTCTTCCCCGAGGTCTTCGTGCCCGGCTACCCGTACTGGAACTGGACGATGAACCCGGTGCAGGGCTCGCCCTGGTTCGAGCGCCTGTACCGGGCCGCCGTGGACGTTCCCGGCCCGTACGTCGACACCCTGCGGGCCGCCGCCCGGCAGGCCGGCGTGGTGCTGGTGATCGGGGTCAACGAGCGCGGCGGCCCCGGCCTCGGACTGCTGCACAACACCCTGCTGACCATCGACGCGGACGGCGAACTGCTCGGTGCGCACCGCAAACTGGTGCCGACCTGGGCCGAGAAGCTGACCTGGGGGCAGGGCGACGGCAGCACGCTCACGGTGCACCCCACCGCCGTCGGCCCGCTCGGCGCGCTGGCCTGCGGCGAGAACACCAACCCGCTGGCCCGCTTCGCCCTGCTGGCGCAGGGCGAACTGGTCCACGTCGCCTGCTACATCGCGCTGCCGGTGGGCCCCGAGGACTACGACATGGCGGACTCGATCGCGCTGCGCACCGCCGCGCACTGCTTCGAGGGCAAGGTGTTCTCCGTGGTCTCCTGCTCCACCGTCTCGCCCGAGATCGTGGACCTGATCGCCGGCGACGACCCGCAGGTCCGCAAGCAGCTCGCCCGGCCGCACAGCGCCCTGTCCGGGATCTTCGGCCCGGACGGCCGCCCGGTCACCGAGCCGCTGGTGGACGAGGAGGGCGTCGTCTACGCCGAGATCGACCTCGGCCGCTGCGTCCAGCCCAAGCAGATGCACGACATCGTCGGCCACTACAACCGCTTCGACGTCTTCCGGCTGCACGTGGACAACCGTCCGCTGCGGCCGCTGGTGCTCCCCGAGGAGGAGGCATGACCAGCACCGACCCCACCTCCGGGCCCGTCACCGCGAGCGCCCCCGAACCCCTCGTCGAGCGCGCCCCCGCCCGTGACGACGACCGTGACGATATCCACGACGACGACCGGATCGGCCGGGCCAGGGTCACCGACAGCCCCGAACTGCTGGCCTACTACGAGGAGTTGGCGGAGCACCAGGCCGGCGCCCTGTGGACGGTCGCCAACGAGATCGAGCCCTGGTACCCCCAGCCGCGGTCCGTCCCGGTGCTCTGGCGCTACGCCGACCTCCGTCCGCTGGTGCGCAAGGCGCTGCCGCTGGTGAAGGCCGACGACGCCGGGCGCCGGGTGGTGATGCTGGTGAACCCCGGCCGCCGCGAACTGAGCGCCGCTGTCGGCCTGTTGTACACCGGACTGCAGATCATGGGCCCCGGCGAGGCGATGACCGCGCACCGCCACCAGGCCTCCGCCCTGCGCTTCGTCCACGAGGGCACCGGCGCCTGGACCGTCGTGGACGGGCAGAAGCTCAAGGTCGGCCCGCGCGACTTCGCGATCACTCCGAACAACACCTGGCACGAGCACGGCAACGAAGCCGACGACGCCCCGGTGATCTGGCAGGACGGCCTGGACATCCCGCTGGTCAACACCCTCGACGCCAACTTCTACGAGGTCCACCCGGAGCTGTACCAGCGGCCCGGACCGGTCGTCAACTCCTCGCTGCTCAGCCACGGCGGCAACCTGCTGCCGTACGGCGTCGAGAAGTGGACCCGGCCCTACTCGCCGCTGCTCGGCTGGCCCTGGGAGCCCAGCTACGAGGCGCTGTGCCGGCTCGCCCGCGCCACGGAGGGATCGCCCTACGACGGCGTGATCATGGAGTACACCAACCCCGTCACCGGCGGGCCGGTGATGCCGACCATGTCCGCCCACCTGCAGCTGCTGCGCCCGGGCCAGGCCACCCGCGCCCACCGGCACACCGGCTCGGTGGTGTACACCGCGGCCAAGGGGCGCGGCGTCTCGGTGATCGCCGGACGGCGCTTCGAGTGGCGGCAGGGGGACGTCTTCGTCGTCCCGTCCTGGGCCTGGCACGAACACGCGAACCTCGACCAGGGCGAGGACGCCTGCCTGTTCTCCTTCAACGACTTCCCGGTGATGCACTCGCTCGGCCTGCACCGCGAGGAGGCCCACCCGGACGGGCAGCAGCCCACCACCACCGCCTGACCAGGAGCCCCGCCACCATGCACCTGCTGACCTTCCGCACCGACGACGCCGACGGCACCGACGGCACCGACACTCCCCGTCTCGGCGCCCGGATCGACGGCGACCGGGTCGCCGACCTGACCGCCCTCGCCACCGCCGCCGGGGCCCAACTGCCCCCCGACCTCCTCGGGTTGATCCGCGCCGGGGAGCCGGCCCTGGCCACCGCCCGCCGGCTGCTCGCCGGGGCCCCCGCCACCAGGCCGCTCGCCGAGGTCTCGCTGTGCGCGCCGCTGCGCCCCGGCAAGATCGTCGGTGTCGGCCTCAACTACGTGGAGCACGTGGCGGAGTCGCACCGCACCCTGGACACCGACCGCGAACTGCCCGACCGCCCGGTGCTGTTCGGCAAGCCCTCGACCGCCGTCACCGGCCCGGGCGGGCCCATCCCGCACAACGCCGCCCTCACCAAGCAGCTCGACTGGGAGTGCGAACTCGCCGTGGTGATCGGCGCACCGGCCTTCCGGGTCGCCGAGGAGGACGCGCTGCGGCACGTCTTCGGCTACAGCATCGTCAACGACATCAGCGCCCGCGACCAGCGCCGCTCCGGCCAGTGGTTCTTCTCCAAGGGCCAGGACGGCTACGCCCCCTTCGGCCCGGTCGTGGTGACCGCCGACGAGATCCCCGACCCGCAGCGGCTCGACCTCTCGCTGAAGGTCAACGGCGAGCTGCGGCAGGACTCCAACACCCGCCACATGCTGTTCGGCGTCGCCCGGCTGATCGCCGACATCTCCTCCGGCGTCACCCTGGAACCGGGCGACGTGATCGCCACCGGCTCCCCCTCGGGCGTCGGCGCCGGGATGGTGCCCCCGCAGTTCCTCCAGCCCGGAGACCTGGTCGAGGCCACCATCGAGCGGATCGGCACGCTCGCCAACCCGGTGATCGACGCCCGCTGACCCGCCCCGGACCGGAAGGAGCACCCACCCGATGACCACCTACCGGATCGGCCAGATCGTCCCGAGTTCCAACGTCACCATGGAGACCGAGGTCCCCGCGCTGCTGCGGGCCCGCGAGGCGGTCGCGCCCGAGCGGTTCACCTTCCACTCCAGCCGGATGCGGATGACCAGGGTCACCCCCGAGCAACTGCGGGCCATGGACGGCGAGTCCGACCGCTGCGCCGCCGAGCTGTCGGACGCCCGGGTGGATGTGATCGGCTACGCCTGCCTGGTCGCCGTGATGGCCACCGGCCCCGGCTACCACCGCCAGGCCGAGCGGCGGCTGCACCTGCGCACCGTCCGGAACGGCGCCCCCGCGCCCGTGGTCACCAGCGCCGGCGCGCTCGTCGCCGGGCTGCACGAACTCGGGGCCGCGAAGGTCGCGATGGTCACCCCGTACCTGCGCCCGCTGGCCCGCACGGTGGTCGAGTACCTCGCCGCGGAGGGCATCGAGGTGCTCGACCACGCCGCCCTGGAGATCGCCGACAACCTCGACGTGGCCGCCCACGACCCGGCCCGGCTCCCCGCGATCGCCCGCGCGCTCGCGTACACCGAGGCGGACGCCGTGGTGCTCTCGGCCTGCGTGCAGATGCCGTCCCTGTCCGCCGTCGAGGAGGCCGAGCAGCAGCTGGGCAAGCCGGTGGTCTCGGCCGCGGTCTGCACCGCCCACCAGCTCCTGCGGGCCCTCGGCCTGCCCGCCTTCGCGCCCGGGGCCGGGCACCTGCTCTCCGGCGCCCACGCGTAGCGGGTGTGTCCGGCGGCACCGGTCGCGAGCGCGGGGCCGGTCGCCGGACACCCCTTGGCAGACCCGCTCCGCCGTTCCCGCCCGATCGGCGGAGACGGCGAAGACCGGCAAGACACCGCCCAGGACCCGCAGCCTCGTTATGATCGCCACCAGTCGCCGGGGAGGAGGGCCCGCGCATGTCCGAGCACACACCCCGGCCGAGCTCCCTGATCCACACCGTCTACGGCGAGTTCGTCCGCCGCCTCGGCGGCTGGATATCCATCGCCGACCTGATCGCCCTGCTGGCCGAACTGGACGTCGACGGCCCGGCCGTCCGCTCGGCGACCTCCCGGCTGAAGAAGGCCGGCACCCTGCTCCAGGAGCGCCGCGGGGGGACGGGGTACCGGCTCGCCGGGGCGATGGAGCCGGTCTTCGAGGAGGGCGACCGGCGGATCTTCCACAGCCTGGAGCCCGCCGTGCTCGCCGACGGCTGGGTGGTGGCGGTCTTCTCGGTGCCCGAGTCCGCCCGCGCCCACCGCCACCAGCTGCGCTCGCGGCTGAGCTGGCTCGGCTTCGGCAACGCCGCCCCCGGGGTCTGGCTGGCGCCCGCCCGGCTGCTGCCGGACGCCCGTCGGCTGCTGGACCGGCTCGGGCTGAGCGCCTACGTCCACCTGTTCCTCTCCGCCGAGTACGCCGGCTTCGCCGATCCCCGTACCGCGGTGGCGGGCTGGTGGGACCTCCCCGCGATCGAGGCGCAGTACGCGGCCTTCTCCGACGCCTGGCGCCCGGCCGCCGAGAAGCTGCGCGGACGGCCCTCGATCGATCCGGCCGAGGCGTTCCGCGACTACGTGTCGATGCTCACCCGGTGGCGCCGGCTGCCGTACCTCGACCCCGGGCTGCCGGCGCAGCTGCTGCCCGCCGACTGGAACGCGGTGCCGGCCCGCGCGGTGTTCACCGAGTTGCACGGACTACTCGCCGAGCCCAGCCTTCGGTACGTGGAGAAGGTCACCGGGCTGTCCCGTTCCCAGGAGCCGCGATGACCGACCCCGCCCCCGCCGACCTGCTGATCCGCGCCGCCGCCGTGCACACCCTGGTGCCCGGCGAGCCGCCCCGCCGGGCGCTCGCCGTCACCGGCGGGCGGATCACCGCCCTCTCCCCCGCGCCCGACGGGCTGGACGCCCTGATCGGCCCGGGCACCGAGGTGCTGGACGCCCCGGGCTCGACCGTGCTGCCCGCCTTCGACGACACCCACACCCATCTGATCCTGGCCGGGCACAGCGTCCACGGCGTGCCGGTGCACCGGGCCCGCGATCTCGCCGGGTTCCTCGACCTGATCCGCGAGCGCGCCGCCCGCACCCCCGCCGGGGAGTGGATCCACACCACGGTCAACTGGCAGGAGATCCTGCTGGCCGAGCAACGGATGCCCACCACCGGGGAGTTGGACACGGCCACCGCCGACCACCCGGTCCTGGTGCGCCGCGGCGCGTACAACATGGTGCTGAACTCGGCGGCGCTGCGGCTGGCCGGGATCACCGAGGCCACCGAGGCGCCGCCGGGCGGTGTGATCGAGCGCGACGAGCGGGGCCGGCTCACCGGGCGGCTGATCAACCGGGCGGTCGAGCTGGTCGAGCGGGTGGTGCCGCGCCCCTCCCTCACGGAGCGGATCGAGGGCCTGCGCGCCGCCTCCGCCGATTTCGCCGCCACCGGGATCGGCACCGTCCGCGACTGCCTGGTGCCGGCCGAGGACCTCGACGTGCTGGACGCCGCCCGGGCCGAGGGCGCGCTGGCCGTCCGCGTCCGGGCGCTGGTCTCCGGCTTCGCCGCCCGGACACCGGAGCAGGTGGACGCACTGCTGGACCGGATGGACGACTGGCGGGCCGCCGGCCAGGACGACGACCGACTGCGGCTCTGGGGCGTCAAGTTCGGCATCGACGGAGGTTTCGAGGCGGCCGCGGTGGAGGAACCGTACCGGGGGCAGCCGTGTTACCACGGCCGGCTGCTCTGGGAGCCGGCCGAGCTGCTCGCGGCGGTGGAACGGGTGGTCGGGCGGGGCCGGCGGGTGGGCGTGCACGCCTGGGGTGACCGTGGACTGCGCGTCCTGCTGGACGTCTTCGATCAGGTGGTCGCCCGCCACCCCGGCCTGCCGCCCGGCACGCTGGTGGTCGAGCACGGCGGTCTGGCCCGGCCGGAGCTGCGGGCCCGGGCGATCGCCCTCGGCATCCCGGTGACGGTCCAGCACCCGCTGCTGCACGACGGCGCGCTCACCCAGCAGCGGGCCTGGGGCGAGGAGCGCACCGCCGCGGTCTTCCCGCTGCGCGAGTGGCTGGACGAGGGCGCGCTGATCACCGGCGGCTCGGACTTCCCGGTCGGCCCGTACGGCGCGATGGTGTCGGTGTGGGGCATGACCACCCGTGGCACGACGGCCGGGGTGGTCGGCCCGGAGCACGCGATCGGCCGGTCCGAGGCGGTCGCACTGCACACCGTGAACGCGGCCCGGCTGACCGGCGAGAGTGCGGTGCGCGGCAGCCTGCGGCCGGGGGCGTTCGCCGACCTCACGGTGTGGCCGGTCGATCCGCTGGACTGCCCGGTGGACGCGCTGCGCGAGCTGCGGCCCACCCGGACGATCGTCGACGGGCGGACCACCCACCGGAGTTGACGGACCGTCAGGCTGCCGCGAGCTCCCGCAGGTCGATGCCGCGGTGCAGCGCGCGCAGGTCCTCGTGCAGCGTGGACGGCGGGACGGTGAGCACCCCGCAGCGGGCCCGGCTCAGGCAGCGCCGGGTGACCGAGCGGCGCGCCAGCCTGCGCAGCCCGACCCGCAGGCCGCCCTGCTCGCCGGTGCTGACCACCAGCAGGTCTCCCGGACGGTCGGCGAGCCCGGTCAGCACCGCCGCGGCCTCGCCGCGCACGACCAGCGGCCGCACCGGCACGCCGATCGGCAGGCCGCCGAAGGCCTGCTCCAGCACGTCCGCCATCCGCGCCTCGGCGAGCTCCTGCCAGGCGCGCAGCAGCGGCGGGCAGGGCCGGGCGCGGTAGCTGCGCTCGCCACCGACCGGCGTCCAGGCGAGCACCGGCACCAGGACGGCCTGCCGGGCCCGAGCCTCCTCGGCCGCCCGGTGCAGGGCCGTCAGGCTGTGCAGTGAACCGCTGACTCCGACGATGACGCGGGCGCCGTCCGACATGATCCTTCACTTTCCGATGTCAAAGCTCTTCAATGTCTGCGATTAGGCTGCCACATTCCCGGTTTGACCTGCAAATCGAAGGCATTCACTGAATATCACCTTGCATAGCCCGGCATATTCATGCCCTGACCCGGCCCACCCCGACCCGACCCGCCCCGGTCCGACCCGCCCTGACCCCGGCCGCCCTGACGCCGGCCGTCCATCGGGCGGACCTCCTGGAGCAGCCCCCAGGTGAAGTCGGCCTCGCACGGACGCGGCCGCCCGTCGGCGTCCGGTGCCGCGAAGTCCAGCCGGAACCTGGTCGGCGCGCTCCCCTCGCGCGGCACGGCCGGCGGGAACGCGGCCCCGACGTCACCCACCACACAGCTCCACGGCACGAGGTCGGCCAGGGTGCGCAGCGCGGGGGCCGGCGCATCCGCCGCCCGCACCAGCCACTCGTTGAGCAGCGGCCCGCCGATCTCCGCCGGGCCGAGCAGGATCTCGAAGCGCAGCTCGGGCCAGAGCGGCAGCGTCCACTGCCGGGCGACACAGGCGAGGTCCCCGATCCGGCGCGGGGCGCTCGCCTCGGCCGGCCCGAGCACGGCGGCGTAGCGGGCGGCGCCGCGCGGGAACCGAGGGGCGCGGACCATCGCCTGCCAGCGCTTGTTGGCCTCGCGCATCGACGCCCGGGTGGCGCCGAGCCGACGCACCGCCTCCTCGACCAGCCCGGGCTGGAAGTCGGCCATCCTGCGCAGCAGTACCAGCTGGAACTCGGTGACCCCGAAGCCGTTGATCGCCATACCCGCAGCCTAGAACTCGAATATTCGAGCATGCGTTCGAACGAAGGCGTACGCTGGTCCCATGCACGGCACCGTCCACCTCCAGCCCTCGCTGTTCGACGACACGGAGCCCGGCGGCATCCGCCTCGGCCCGCTCGACGGCCTGCGACGGCAGCCGCTCGGCGACGGCGCCTGGCTGGACCTGCTCCCCGGCTGGCTGCACGGGGCGGACGAGCTGTTCGAACAGCTGGCCGCCACCGTGCCCTGGCGGGCCGAACGCCGCGAGATGTACGAGCGGACGGTCGACGTCCCGCGCCTGCTGGCCTCCTACCCGGCGCACGCCGAACCGCCCCACCCGGTGCTCGGCCTGGCCCGGGCGGAGCTGAGCCGGCACTACGCCCAGGAACTGGGCGAGCCCTTCCAGACCCTCGGGCTCTGCTACTACCGGGACGGCCGGGACAGCGTGGCCTGGCACGGCGACCGGATCGGGCGCGGCGCCCGCGAGGACACCATGGTGGCGATCCTCTCCGTCGGCGAGCCGCGCACCCTGGCGCTGCGGCCCCGCTCCGGCGGCCCGGCGGTCGTCCGCCACCCGCTCGGCCACGGGGACCTGGTGGTGATGGGCGGCTCCTGCCAGCGCACCTGGGAGCACGCGATCCCCAAGACGGCCCGCCCGGTGGGCCCGCGGATCAGCATCCAGTTCCGGCCGCACGGGGTGTCCTGAAACGTGCCTGCGGGCACCCCGCTTGCCGCCCACCCGCCGGGCGCGGAGGCTGGCGGGTGGGGCCGGTGGCGCTCGGCGCGCCGGGCACCGGAACGCCGGGCCCACCAGGAGGGCCGCATGCCGAAGCCGGGCAGCTACCACGCCGGGGTCCCGTGCTGGGTCGTGCTCACGACGCCGGACCCGGGCCGGGCGCATGCCTTCTACGGCGCCCTGTTCGGCTGGGAGTTCGTCCCGACCGCCCCCACCGAGGCGGTGGCCACCCGGTACGGCGCCCAGGTCGCGGCCGTCGAACGGGCACTGCCGGCCGAACCGCCCGCCTGGACCACCTTCCTCGCCTGCCCGGACCCACTGCGCACCGCCACCGCCGTCCGGACCGCCGGCGGGCGCCTCGCCCGTGAGCCGTACGAGGTGCCCGAGCAGGGCCGTGCCGCGCTCGCCGTCGACCCGCTCGGCGCCCGCTTCGGGCTCTGGCGGGCCGGCACCATCGACGGCGCGGGCCTGGTCGACGAGCCGGGCGCGCTCGCCTGGAACGAGCACCTCTCCCCCGACCCCGACGCCGCCCGGGCGTTCTACCGCCGGGTCTTCGGCTACACCTACGACCGGCCGCGGGCGGGCCACGCCCTCGCCCGGGTGGGCGGCCTGCCCGCGTGCAGCATCGGCCCCTCCCGCCCCGGCCGGGGCGCGGGCGCGCGCTGGCTGGTCCACTTCGCGACCGAGGACACCGACCGCACCGCCGACCGGCTGCGCGCCCTCGGCGGCACGGTCCTCTCCGGGCCGGCTCCGGCGCCGTACGGCCGCGCCGCGCTGGTCAGGGACGACGCCGGCGCGGAGTTCGTGCTCGTCGCCGTCCCGTCCCACGGCTCCGCGGCGGTGGCCTGAGCCCGGGCCGCCGACGCCTGCGGCCCCACTGCCCCGGAGCCGGCGCCATCCCTTCCGATCAGTCAACTTGCCTCGGCGGCAAGAAGGTTCAGTGCGGTCACCGGCGCCCAGGACGATCGGCCCCGCCCGGCCCGCTGTCCGTTGCGACCGCTACCGTGCTGGCATGAGTTCCTTCCTGAGCGCATACCTGGTCGACCCCGCGGAGCTCCGCGCCCGCGTCGGCAGCCGCAACGACGGGGCGGTCGACGAGGCCCTCGCGTACTTCGGCCCGTCCCTGGACAGGTCCGACGAGTACTTCGCCGACGAGATCGCCCAGGGCGCTCCGACCGCCCGGGAGGCCCTGCGCGCCGTGGTGCACGGCGGGCCCTTCGCCGCGGACGAGGACCACGCCTTCCAGTACGGCTACGCCTACCGGCGGCTGTGCTGGCTGGTCGGGCAGCCCCTGGAGGTCGACTCCTTCGGCCCGTTCCGGGGCGACTGGCTGGAGGTCGTGGACGGGGGCCTGAAGGCGTACGGGATCACCGCCGTCTCGGTCGCGGAGTTCCGGTACGGCGGCCTGCCCGACGGACTGCCCCACTGCGACGTGCCCTCCTGCAGCACCTGGTCGGCCGAGGACTGCCGGACGGCGCTGGACCAGTTCGAGCGGGCCGAGCGCGAAGGCCGCACCCCCGTGCCGGAACGCGAGGTGGCCGAGGCCGTGGCGGAGGTCGCCGGCTGGCTCCGGCTCGCGCAGCGCTGGAGGGACGGTCAGATCGTCGGCTTCGTCTCCTGAGCCGAACGGCCACGGCCGTCGGCGTGGGCCCGGACCGCCGCGGGAACCGGACGGCCGCGGTCCTCCGACGACTGCGGTCCTCCGACGGCTGCGAGCATCTGACGACTGCGAGCATCTGACGGCCGCGGTCCTCTGACGGCCGCGGGAGTCCCGGCCGACGGCGGGGACTCCCGGGTGCGCGGCCCTCGGCCGACGTCAGTCCTTCACCGCGCCGGCCAACCCGGAGACCAGCCTGCGCTGCACCGCGATGAAGAAGATCAGCACCGGCACGGTCATCAGCGTGGACGCCGCCATGATGCCGCCCCAGTCGTTCTCGTCCGGCTTGAAGAAGACCAGCAGCGCCGAGGGGAGCGTCTGGTTCTGGGTGGCGCTGATGATGAAGGTCTTGGCGAAGACGAAGTCGTTCCACGCCGCGATGAAGGAGAACACGCTGGTCGCGGCGAGGCCGGGCGCCACCAGCGGCAGCAGGATCCGCCACAGGATGCGGGTCCGGCCGGCCCCGTCGATCTGCGCCGCCTCCTCGATCGAGACCGGGACGGCCGCGACGAAGCCGCGCATCATCCAGATCCCGAACGGCAGCGAGAACGCCAGCTGCACCAGGACCAGCGAGGCCAGGGTGTTCAGCCCGATGCCCGGGGCGAACCGGCCGGCGTCGCGGAACATGAAGAACAGCGGGATGGTCAGCGCCTCGACCGGGATCATCTGGGCGATCAGGAACATCACCATGATGGTGGTGCGGAACCTGAACCGGAACCTGGTCACGGCCACCGCCGCCAGGAAGACCACGACCGCCGACAGCACCACCACCGACAGCGCCACCACCAGGCTGTTCGCGAAGTAGCGGCCGAAGCCGTCCACGCTGAGCACCTGACGGAAGCTGTCCAGCGTGGGGTGGGCGGTCCACGGCCTGGGGTCGAGCGACTGGATCTCGCCCTTGGGCTTGAAGGCCGAGAGCACCATCCAGAAGATCGGGAAGGCGGTGACCACGGCCAGCACGATCGCGCCGGTGTCGGCGGCCAGCCGCCACCGGCCCCGGATGTTCCGGCGGCCACCGACGGACCTGGCCGATGCCGACGTGGGCGTCGGCGCCGACGCTGGCGCCGATGCCGGCGCAGCGGCGGGGAGGGAGTTCGCCGGGCTCACAGTTCGTTCCCCGTCCGTCGCAGCGTGCGGATGTACAGGACCGTCGGGATCACCAGGATCAGCAGCATGATCACGCCGATCGCCGCGCCCAGCCCGTACTGCGAGGAGGCGAACGCCTTCTGGTACGCGTACACGTTGAGCACCAGGTTCTGGCCGGCGATGCCGCCGCCCTCGGTCATCACGTAGATCTGGGTGAAGACCTTGAAGTCCCAGATCACCGACTGGATCACCACGACCGTCAGGATCGGCCGCAGCATCGGCGCGGTGATCCGGCGGAAGGTCGTCCAGGTGCCGGCGCCGTCCAGGGCGGCCGCCTCCAGGATCTCCTCCGGGATGGCACGGATGCCCGCGTAGAGGGTGACCATCACGAACGGGTAGGAGTGCCACACCACCACGGCGCCGACGACCAGGAACGCCGTCCACTTGTCGTAGAACCAGTTGAACTCGTGGAAGCCGGAGAGCCCGAGCCCCTCCAGGGTGTGGTTGACCAGGCCGAGGTTGGTGTCGAACAGGAAGCTCCACACCGTCGAACCGGTCATCGCCGGCGCCGCCCAGGCGGCCATCGCCGCGGTGGTCAGCACCAGCCGCGGCCACCGGCCGACCCTGGTGAGCAGCACCGCGAGGGTGGCGCCGACGGCCAGGGTGGCGACCACGCAGAACGCGGCGAAGCCGATGGTCTGGACGAGCACCGTCCAGAACTGCTCGTCCTCCAGGATCCTCGTGTAGTTGCCGAAGCCGACGAAGGAGGTCGGGGCGCCGCCGGAGGCCTGGGCCTGCCCGAAGTCCAGGACGGACAGCAGGCCGAGCTGGTAGATCGGGTAGGCGACCAGCGGGATCAGGACGACCGCGGCCGGCAGGAGCAGCAGCAGCGGGGGCCGCCGGCGCCGGCCGCCCGGGGGTGCGGCCGGCGCCCTGCCCCCACGGCGCCGCTGCGGGGAAGGCGGCGCCGGGGCGGTCGGGGTGGATACGGACACTTGCGGGACCTGCTCTCTGAGGCGAACCGGGAGGGGGCCGTCAGTGCGCGGCGAAGGCCGAGGAGATCTGCGCGGCGGCGTCGGCCGAGGCCTTGGCCACGTCCGCCTTGCCGGTGACGACCTGCTGGAGCATCGTCGGGATCACCGACTGGGCGTCGATCTGCGCCCACGCCTGGTCGAGCGGGACGAACTTCGTGCCGGCCGCGATGGTGTCGGTGAAGGGCTTCAGGAACGTGTCCTTCGCCGCGACCCTGCCGCTGACGGACTTGAGCGTCGGCAGGTTGCCCATCGCGTCGTACATCTGCTCCTGGTACCCGGGGCCCGCCAGCAGCTGCGCGAACTCGACCGCCAGCGTGCGGTGCTTGGCCGCCTTCATCACGCCCAGGTTGTTGCCGCCGGCGAAGGCCGGGGCGATCGAGCCGGGCTTCTCGCCGGGCAGCGGCACCACGCCGTACCTGCCCTTGACCGCGCCCGCGTCCACCTTGCTGCGGGCGGAGTTGGGCATCAGCGCCATTGCGGACTTGCCGGCCGCGAACAGGTCGATGATCTTGCCACCGGTCAGGTCCGCGCACTGCTGGGCGGGGCAGCCGTCCGGGCCGAACAGGTCGGTGTAGCGCTTGATGCCGGCCTGCGAGGCGGGCGAGTCGATCGCCGCCTTGAACGTGGAGCCGTCCTTGGCGGCGATGTCGCCGCCCGCGTCCCAGACGAAGGGCAGCGCACCGAAGGTGTACTTGCCGCCGACGGCGATGCCGAAGGTGTCCGGGTGCGCGGCGTGGACCTTCTGGTTGGCGGCGACCAGCTCGGCGTACGAGGTCGGCGGGGTGAGGCCGGCCTCGGTGAACAGGTCGGTGCGGTAGTACAGCGCGCGCACGCCGACCCACCAGGGCAGGCCGTAGGTCTTTCCGTCGACGACGGCGGTCCTGGCGATCGCCGGGTCGAGGTCCCCCTTGTCCTGCCACCTGTCCAGGTCGGCGGAGATGTCGGCGAGGCCGCCGGCGGCGACGTAGCCGGGCAGGTCGGTGTTGCCGAACTCGACCAGGTCGGGGGCGCTGTTCGGGTCGTTGAACGCGCCCTTCATCTTGGCCGCACGGGCCGAGGCGTCGGTGTCGATGTAGCTGACGTTGACGGTGACGCCCTGGTGGGAGGCCTGGAACTCGGTCACGGCCTTGGCGATCACGGCCTCCTTGGCCGCGTTGCCCGCCTCGCTGTACAGCCAGACCTGCAGCGTGCCGGTCCGGTCGTCGGCGGCCTTGCCGCCCACCGACGAGGCGGTGCCGGGGGCACAGGCGGTGGCGGCCAGGCAGCCGGCGGCGAGCATGACGGCCGCGGCGGTCCGTCCGATGAGTCGCATGGTGGAGACCTCCCCTCCCGACAGCTGCCGCCGAGACGTCCGCCGCCGGGGACGGGCACGTCGAAGCAGGCCCTGACCGGGGCCGATGGTGGGTGAAGTGGTGGGGGTACGGCAGGGTGCAGCGCTCGGGTGGGGCGACGTCGCCTGCTCGATGGCAGGGACGTTAGGCGGGGGCGATCGGCGCCAACAAGGGGGAGTTGGCGAAAGTTTTGCACTGCACAACGTTGTGTCGAGGATGCGGCGATCCGGCCGCGAACGGGTACGTTCTGACAACCGCCGCCGACCAGCGGGGGAACACCGCCGGAACAACACCAGGGAACGGACCCATGACGGAGACGGCGCCCAAGAAATCCGCGACCGAACGCAACCAGTCCTCCTCGCTGCGCCGCGCGCTCGCCGTCCTCGGCTACGTCCGCGACCACGGCGACGGGCGCGGCGTCCCGCTCGCCCAGCTCGCCGACGGACTCGGCCTCAACAAGAGCACCGTGCTGCGGCTGGCGGGCCCCCTGCTGGACGAGCACCTCCTCGACCGGGACCGCGAGACCGGCTGGTTCCGGCTCGGCCACGGTTCGCTGCGGCTCGGTCAGGCCTACCTGACCACCCTCGACCTGCGCAGCGTCGCCGCCGAGCACCTGCGCCGGCTCCAGCGCGAGGCGGGCGAGACCGTCCACCTGACCGTCTGGCAGGCCCCCGGCATCGTCTACCTGGACAAGGTCGAGGACGAGACCAACGTCCGGATGGCGTCCCGGGTCGGCAGCCGGGCCCCCGCCTACTGCACCGCCACCGGGAAGGCGATCCTCGCCTGGCTGCCCGAGGAGGCCGTCGCCGAGGTGGTCGAGGCCGGCCTGCGCCCGGTGACGGCCTGGACCATCGCCGACGAGCCCCGGCTGCGCGCCGACCTGGCCCGGATCCGCGCCCGCGGCTACTCGATCGACGACCGGGAGAACGAGCCCGAGGTCCGCTGCGTCGCCGCCCCGATCTTCGACCACACCGGCGAGGTCACCGCCGCCCTGTCCGTCTCCGGTCTCACCTCACGGATGACCGCCGCCCGGGTCCGCGCCCTCGGGCCGGTCGTCGCCCAGGTCGGCCTGCGGATCTCCCGCGAGCTGGGCTCCGACCGCCAGCCGTCCTGATTCCGTTTCCTCCCGGAAACGCGGACGGGGCCCGGCGCCGATTCCTCGGCACCGGACCCCGTCCGATCCGGAGCGCCAGGCCCGGGTCGCACGGACTCTCCCTACTGAAAGTAGGGCGTGCTCTGGTAGCACCACTGACGCCTGGCGAGGAATCACTCCCTCGCGACGAGAAGTACAGTAGCAGCCCCGTGATCATTCACCGAATCGGAGGGGAACCCCGGATGACGGGCACTCGGCTCGAGGTGGTTCCGTACACCGCCGGGCGGCTGATGGACGTCCGCGCTCCGGCCGCCGGCGCCACCTGGGCGGCCGGGCTGTCCTAGGGATTGCCGGAGACGCTCCGGCCGCGGTTCCCCGCCGCCGACTCCCTGAACCCGTGGCCACGTCGGAGGGCCGCCAGATCCCGCTGCAACGGCGGCTGCGGGACGGCCAGGACGGGGCAGGTGGCGTGCCGGACGCAGTAGGCGGCGACCGAGGGGTGCACCAGTCGGGCGAGAGGGCCGCGCTCCCGTCCGGCGCCGAGGACGAGCAGGTCCCCGGGCCGGTCGGCGCACCGCACCAGGGTGTGGCCGGTGTCGCCGCGGACGGCCTGGCAGCGCAGCCGGACGCCCGCGTGGCGGCCGGCGAAGGCCTCGTCGAGGGCCTGCCGCAGCCGGGCCACGGCGGCGTCGCGGCCGGCGTCGACCACCGGCGGGCACGGGGTGCGGCGGTAGCCGAGTTCGTCGCCGGGCGGGGTCCAGCAGAGCACCCCCAGCACCTCGGCGTCCGTCCGGCGAGCCTCGGCCACCGCGTGGTGCAGCGCGGCGAGGCTGCCGAGCGAGCCGCTGACGCCGACCACGATCCGGCGCTCGTCCGCACCACTGTCCCCCATGTCCCCGCTCCCGCCTCTCCGTCCGCCCGCGCGTCCTGGTGCCCGGCCGCCCGTGCACCGGACCGCGCCGATTCCACCCCAGCAAAGCGGCCCGCACCCCCGCGGCTCCGGCCCGTTGACACGGCTCTGACGCGGCGGCCGCGCTTCCGTACGCGTCCCTGATGCCTGTGCGCGCTCCGGTACCGCGCGTGCTCAGGCCTGCGGCGGCTCCGCCTCCCAGAGGTCCGCGAACATCCGGTCCAGGTGCTCCTCACCGATCGGCGGGACCGGCAGCGGATGGGCGGCCCGGGCGCGGAAGCCGTCGAGCAGGAGCGCGAGGTAGCGGCGCCAGAGGTCGGGCCGCAGCTCGGTGGCGGCGGGCAGGGCGCGGCAGAGCGGGCCGAGGAGGAAGAGCAGGTCCATGGTGACCACGTCGCGGCGCATGGTGCCCTGGTCCTGGGCGCGGGCGATCAGGGCGCCGACGGTGGCGGCGTGCCGGCGGCTGATCTCGGTCATTCCGGGGATGGTCGGGATGGCCTGGGTGACCAGGTCGTTGATGCCCCGGTCGGCGGCGACCAGTTCGAAGATCCGCCCGAAGTACCGTTCGAGGCCGCTCCAGGCGTCCTCGGCGGCGAGCGCCTCCTCGCCCGCGGCGGCCAGTCCGCCCCCGGCGTCCGCGAACACCTCGCCGACCAGCGCCTCGCGGGTGGGGAAGTGCCGGTACAGGGTGGCGTTGCCGACCCCGGCCTCCCTGGCGATCTGGTCCAACGGCACGTCCAGGCCGTGCCGGGAGAACATGTCGCGGGCGGCGGCGAGCAGCAGGTCACGGTTGCGCTGCGCGTCCCGCCGGAGCCGCCCCGGGGGGTTCGCGCTGCTCGGTGGTGCCATGCCCCCGACCCTAGGGCGTGTCCGACGATCCGCGCCAGGCGGGGCCGCCCACCACGCTCGTGGGTACCGCCCACCACACTCGCGGGTACCGCCCACCACGCTGACCGGGGCCCTCAACTACCCTCTGGGGTCGGCACGATCCACGGAACGCGGACGCCAAGGGGGCGGCAGGACGATGGCCACGGTGACGGAGCTGCGGTACTACCCGGTGAAGGGGTGCGCCGCAGTGGCGGCCGCGCAGGCGGAGCTCACCCCGGCGGGGCTGGCCCACGACCGGGCTTTCATGGTGGTGGACGAGGAGGGCGTGTTCCGCTCCCAGCGCCTGGATCCGGCGCTGGCCACCGTCCGCCCGACGGTGGCGCAGGACGGCCGCACGCTGACGCTGGCCGCCGCGGGGGTGGAGCCGGTGTCGGTCGCGGTGGACGCCGAGGGCCCGCGCCGCCCGGTGCGGCTGTTCAAGCTGCCGCTCCTCGGCATCGACCAGGGCGAGGAGGCCGCCGGCTGGCTCTCCGAGGTGCTGGGTGCGCGCAGCCGGCTGGTCCGGGTGCCGCCGGAGCACGACCGGGTGACCGACGGACTGGTCCCGGGCACCTCGGGCTACGCGGACAGCTGCGCCGTGCACATGCTGTCGCGCGCCTCGCTGGAGCGCTTCGACGAGCTCTCCGGTGCCCGGCCGATGCCGATGGACCGGTTCCGCCCGAACGTGGTGGTGGACGGCTGGAGCGAGCCGCACACCGAGGACCTGGTCCGCCGGGTCGAGGTGGGCGGGGCCGAACTGGGCTACGCCAAGCTGGCGATCCGCTGCGCGGTGACGCTGGTGGACCAGGACCGCGGCACCAAGGCCGGCCCGGAGCCGCTGCGCACGCTGGCCCGGTACCGCCGGGCGGCGGCCGGCGGGGTGGCGTTCGGCAGCAAGTTCGCGGTGCTGCGGCCCGGCACGCTGCGGGTCGGGGACGAGCTGACGGTGGGGGCCTGGGGGCCGTCCGAGCTCTGAACCCGGCCACGGCTGCCGCGCTGCTGCGGCAGTCGCGGCCGGGTGGCGGGAACTCAGCAGGTCTGGTCGATCAGGGAGAACGTGGCGTAGTGGTCGCCGGTGTAGTAGTCCTCCTGGTAGGCCTGGCCGGTCACGATCCGGCGGGCGCCGCGGGTCGGGGAGCCCGGGGTGACGACGGTGTACTCGTGGTAGTAGCCGTAGGACTCACTGGGCAGGACGCCCTCCCGGTTCTGGAAGACGACGCCGTCCTGGGAGTAGGGGAACGGCCCGTCGGAGGCGATCAGGTCGAGGGTGTCGGTGGCCTGCGGCGGGAGGGCGGAGAGGCAGACCGAGCCGCTCACGTCGGCGTGCGCGTCGGTGGCGACGGCGACCGGGGCGAGGGTCATCAGGGCGACGGCGGTGATGGCGGCGGCGCGGGACTTCCACGCGCGTAGAGGGCGAGTCATGTCCACCAGTGTGGCGAGACACCGTCAACTCCGGAAGCTTTCGGGGAAACTATTAACCAGCGAGTAACTACCCTTTACCCAAGGGGACTTGAGCCGTACGCACGCTGCCTCGGCCGACTCTCGAACCGACTGCGGAACGTCCGCGAACCGCCCGCCCGACGCAGGGGCCGACCGTCGTCGAACGGGCGCCGAGGCCGTCCCGCGCGCCCGATCCGGCCCTCGCCGCGCCCCGACCGCACCGCATAGAGTGACGGATCACGGCGGGCCGGACGATCTCTGACGGGGTGGACATGGGTACGGGCTCGGGCACGGCACTGACGGCCCACCAGTTGATCGGCCTGCTGGTCGACCCGGGCGGCTTCCGCGGCTGGGACGAGCCGCCGGCCGTCGACCGGGCCGACCCCCGCTACCGGGCCTCGCTCGACCGCGCCCGCGAGCGCACCGGCCTGGACGAGGCGGTCCTCACCGGCGTCGGCCTGATCGACGGCCGGCCGGTCGCCCTGGTCGCCTCCGAGTTCGGCTTCCTCGGCGGCTCGATCGGCGTCGCCACCGCCGAGCGGATCACCCGCGCCGTCGAACGCGCCACCGCCGAGCGGCTGCCGCTGCTCGCCCTGCCGGTCTCCGGCGGGACGCGGATGCAGGAGGGCTCCGCGGCCTTCCTCTGCATGCTGCGGATCACCGCCGCCGTCCAGACCCACCGCGCCGCCGGCCTCCCCTACCTCACCTACCTGCGCAACCCCACCATGGGCGGGGTCTTCGCCTCCTGGGGCACGCTCGGGCAACTGGTCCTCGCCGAGCCGGGCGCCCGGCTCGGCTTCCTCGGCCCGCGCGTGTACGAGGAACTGCGCGGCGTGGAGCTGCCGCCGGACGTCCAGCGGGCCGAGACGCTCGCCGGCCAGGGGCTGGTGGACGCCGTCGTCCCGCCGCAGGAGCTGCGCGAGCTGCTCCGCCGCACGCTCGCCGTCCTCGCCGCCACACCGCCCTCCCCTCCTACTGCGCCACCGTCTCCCACGGCAGCGGTGTCCCCCGCTACGGACCCCGCGCGCACGCCGGGAGACCCCGACGCCTGGGACTCCGTCCGCCGCACCCGTCGCCCGGACCGCCCGGGCACCCGCGAGCTGCTGCGGCACACCACCGAGGAACTCGTCCTGCTGGACGCCCCCGGCGGCCGTGACGGCGCGCTGGTCCGGGCGCTGGCCGTGCTCGGCGGGCGGCCCGTCCTGGTCGTCGGCCAGCAGCGCCGGACCCCGGAGCACGATCGCCCCTTCACCGCCGCCGACCTGCGGGCCGTACGGCGCACCGCCCACCTGGCCGAGCAACTCGGGCTGCCGCTGGTCACCGTGGTGGACACGGCGGGCGCCGAGCTGTCCGCCGCGGCCGAGCTGGAGGGCATCGCGGTGGAGATCGCCCACTGCCTGACCACCCTGCTCGCACTGCGCACGCCCGTCCTGGCCGTGCTGCTCGGCCAGGGCTCGGGCGGCGGGGCGCTCGCCCTGCTCCCGGCGGACCGGGTGATCGCCGCCGAGCACGCCTGGCTGGCGCCGCTGCCGCCGGAGGGCGCCTCGGCGATCGTCCACCGGGACGGCGCCCACGCCGCCGAGCTGGCCCGCTCCCAGGGGATCGGGGCGCGCCATTTGGCCGAGGTCGGGCTGGTCGACGAGGTGGTCCCGGAGCTGCCGGACGCCGCCGAGGAACCGGAGGCCTTCTGCACCCGGCTCGGGCAGGCGGTCGGTGCGGCGCTCGGCACCCTGGCGGCGGCCACCGAGGCGGACCGGCTCGCGGCCCGCGCCCTCCGGCACCGGCGGCTGGGCGACCTGCGCTGAGGAGGGCGTCCTGACCACCGCCGTGTGGCGCGCCGGCCTCGGGGTGACGGTGTGGCGCCGGTCTCAGCGCCGGGTTGATCGTCTGTACCCACCGTGCCGCGCCCGGGCCGGGGCGTGACGCCCACCGGGCCCCGCACGGTGAGTGCGCTCACACGTGATCAACCACCACGACGGGTGGTAGTAGAGGCCTCCGGGGCGCCCGCGCCGCCCCACACCCCCCGCGTTCGCGCAGCTCAGCGCCGCCCGGCGGGCCCCGCGCGAGCGCGCTTTCGAATCCATGGCCGGCCGTTCCGGTACGACCGGGAGTCGTACCGAGGGGGTCTTGGCGACGGCCCGCCCGGTCTGCCAACAATGGCTCCGTCGTCAGCCGCACCGGCTCCTGTCCCACCGGTGAACGGCTTGCCGCCGATTCACGCCCCGTGACCTTTCCGGCCCCTGTTCGGCCGTGGTCCTGGGCGGGGAGTGATTCGGCCCAACCCGATTGAGGTCCTTTTCTTCATGCCCGCTTTCAAGCTCCGTAAGCGCACCTCCGCCGCGATTCTCGCCGGCGCCGCCGGTCTGACCGCCCTGGGCGCGGGTGTCATGCCCGCCACCGCGAACGCCGCCACCGCCTCCCCGCAGGCGATCGCCGCCCAGATCGTGCCGGCCAACCAGCTGGCGTCGTTCAGCCAGATCATCGCCCACGAGTCGAGCTGGAACGTGACCGCGACCAACCCGAGCTCGGGCGCGTACGGCCTGGCTCAGGCGCTGCCGGGCTCCAAGATGGCCTCGCACGGCTCGGACTGGAGGACCAACCCGACCACCCAGATCAAGTGGGCGCTGGACTACATGAACTCCCGCTACGGCAGCCCGAACGCCGCCTGGAACTTCTGGCAGTCCCACCACTGGTACTAAGCCGACCCACCGGCTCACCGAACTCCACCCGTGACCTGACCACTCCCCCACACCCCGGGGGTCGGACAGGGGCCACCGGGGTGCCCGAGAGGGCCCGGACCCGCGCGACCCGCGTGGTCCGGGCCCTCTCGTGGTTGCCGGTGGCCCGGGTGCGGCTCCCCGGGGCGGCGTGGCTCCGCGGGTGGCCCGGACGGTCCGTCCGCGGACTACAGCTCGCCGGTGAGCCCGAGCAGCTCGCGCATCCGCGCGTACTTGGCGCTCAGCCGCTCGGCGGTCGCCGGGTCCAGCGTGGCGAGGCGGGCCGGATCGGAGTTGTGCGCCAGGTCCGCGCGCTTGACCAGCAGCGCGCCCGGCGTGTCCAGGATGCGCGCGGTGTACTCCTCGACCGGCTCGTCCGGGCGCCGGGTGAGCGCGTCCACGATCGCCTTGGTCTCCTGCGGCAGCGCGGCGCCGGCCAGCCACTCCCGGCTCAGCCGGTCGTCCTCGACGGTGTCGTGCAGCCAGCCCGCCGCGATCTGCGCGTCGCTGCCGCCGCGCGCCGCCGTCCCGCGGGCGACCGCCGCGATGTGCTCGCCGTACGGGTGGCCGTTCTTGTCCACCTGCCCCTGGTGGGCCCGGCGCGCGATCGACTCCACCTCGGACAGGCTCAGGTACTGATGATCCTCCATCGGCTCATCGTAGGCCCGGACGGTCGGCCCGACCCGGGGGCGGGCTCCGTACCACCGGCCCTGCTCCCGTACGACCGGCCTCCTCGGACCGCTCCGGGCCGGGCCCGTCGACCACCCCGCCGGCGGCCACTGCTTTACTGCCCCGGGGGTTCATGGGCTTCGGGGGTCACGCGCTCGGGAGTCGCGCCCCCGACGGGAGACCCCCGTCGCACCCGGCAGACCCGTCCGAGCGATCCGAGGAACCATGCCAGCCCTGCACCCCCTGCTGTCCGCCTTCGCGCCGATCTGGGCACTCACCGGCGTCGGCTACGTGGTCGGCCGTACCGGGCTGCTCGGACCGCAGGCCGAGACGGTGCTCAACCGGTTCGTCTTCCACGTGGCGATGCCGGCTGCGCTGTTCCTGATGATCTCCCGCACCCCGCTGGACCGTTTCGCCAACGCCTCGATGCTCGCCTTCACAGCGGGCACCGTGGTCGCGATCGGCCTCGGGCTGCTCGCCGGGCGGCTGCTGTTCCACCGCAAGCCCGGCGAACTGGCCGTCGGCGCGATGGCCTCCGGCTACGTCAACTCGGCCAACCTCGGCATCCCGGTGACCATGCAGGTCCTCGGCGACGCCTCCTTCGTCGCGCCCGTCGTGCTGTTCCAGATCCTGGTGGTCACCCCCGCCGTCCTGGCCGTCCTGGACGGCGGCGCGGCCGGCCGGCGGGCCCTGCTCACCCTGCCCGTCCGCAACCCGATCCTGCTGGCCACCGCACTGGGCGCGCTCGCCTCGGCGACCGGCGCACACCTGCCCGCCGAGCTGAATCGTTCCTGCGAACTGCTCGGCGGCGCGGGCGTTCCGACCGCCCTGGTCACCCTCGGCATCTCGCTGCACAACCGCCCGCCGGTCGACAGCCGTCCACGCCGCACCGAGGTCGGGCTGACCGTCGTGCTCAAGACCCTGGTCCAGCCGCTGGTCGCCCTCACCGTGGCCGGCCCGCTGCTCCACCTGCCCGCCCACCAACTCCTCACCGTGGTGCTGTTCTCCGCGCTGCCCACCGCGCAGAACGTGTACACCTACGCCCGCGAGTACCGGCAGGGCACGGCCCTCGCCCGGGACGCGGTGCTCTGGTCGACGCTGCTGTCGATGGCGACCCTGTCGGTGATCAGCTGGACCCTCGGTCCCGCGTAGCCGCGGCCGTTCACCTCTCCCGGGCGGCCGCCACCACCTCGGCCATGGCCGTCAGGAAGCGCCGGGCCGTGTCCAGCTCCCCCGGCCCGAACTGCCGCATCGCCGCGAGCAGATCGCCGATCAGCCCGCCGAAGAAGCTCTCCCCGAGCTCCATCGCCCGCTCCTCCACCAGCAGCCGCACCCGGCGCCGGTCCTGCGGGTCGCGCTCGCGCCGGATCAGCCCGAGCCGCTCCAAGCGGTCCACCAGCCCGGTGGTGCCGGCCGAGTTCAGACCCAGCGCCTCGCCGAGTCGACCCGGGGTGACCACCTCCCCGGCCCTGGCCGCATCCAGCAGATGGATCAGCGCCCGCAGGTCAGTCGGGTGCAGACCGTTGCGGGACGCGAACTCGGCGCCGAACAGATCGAGTTCGACGGTCAGACCGCGCAGCAGATGGACCAGCCGCATCGGCTCGGCAACCTCGGACACCCTGTCGTCCTTCCTCGGGCAGGCATGTGCCACTATTCTCTCGTTCAGCGAGATACTTGCTCAGCGTGACACTTGTCGGGCGAGTGGTCCAGCCACTCGGCCGTCATCACACCACACCAGCGGAGGCCCAGATGTCCGCCCGCACCGCCCCCTCCCTCACTCCCTTCCTCGCCGCCTACGACGCCCTGCTCGCCCGCTGGCCCGTCCCGGTCGAGGCGCTCACCGTCCGCACCGCCCACGGCACCACCCGGATCAACGCCTGCGGACCCGCCGACGGCCGCCCGCTCGTCCTGCTCCACGGCGGCGGCGCCACCTCCACCATGTGGTTCGCCAACGTCGGCGCCTGGGCCCGGGCCGGACACCGCGTCCTCGCCGTCGACCTCATCGGCGACCCCGGCCGCAGCGTCCACGACGGCGCCGCCCTCGACGGCGTCCCCGGGCTGCTCGGCTGGATGGACGCCGTCCTCGACGAACTCGGCATCCCCCGGGCCGACTTCTGCGGCCACTCCTACGGCGGCTGGATCGCCCTGGAGTACGCCCTGCACGCCCCCGCCCGGGTCGGCCGGCTCGCCCTGCTCGATCCCAGCCTGTGCCTCACGGGCTACCGCCCCGGCTACCTGCTGCGCGCCCTCCCCCTGTTCCTCCCGGGCCGCACTCCGGCCCGTGCCCACTCCTACCTCGACTGGGAGACCGCCGGCACCCCCGCCCTCGACCCCGCCTGGCGCGAGCTGTACGCCCTCGGCTACGCCGACTTCCCCGCCTCCCGCGTCGTCACCGGCCCCCGCCCCTCGGCCGAACGCCTCCGCACCCTCACCGCCCCCGTCCTCGCCCTCCTCGCCGCCCACAGCCGCGCCCACGACCCCCACCGCGCCGCCCGGACCGCTCGGACCCTCCCCCGCGCAGAAGTCGCCGTCCTCCCAGACAGCTCCCACCACAACCTCCCCATGGCCGCCGCCCGAACCCTCAACCCCCTCCTCACCACCTTCCTCTCCCCCGCCCATCACCCCTGACCGGCACATGCCACTCTCCTGGCCCCGGATCCGGGGCACCCTCGGCCTCCCCACCGAAACCGCCCCGCCACAGGCTGGCCTCCGCCCACTGCCTCCACGACAATGACCTTCGTCGGCAGAGCGAGCGGGGGCACCATGGGCGATCGGCGCGACGGGCAGCGCTACTTCAAGGCGCCGATCCGGTTCCGGCGGACGGGCCGGAGGACCCTGGTCCTCTTCCCGACCACTCTGGCCTGTGCCCTCGCCTTCGTCCTCACCGCGGCGGCCAAGGGCCCGAATCCCGCGGTGACCGCCCTCTTCGCGGCCTGTGTGATCGTCGCCTACGTCATCGCCGCCTCCTTCGTGGGCCCCTTCTGCGGCAGTACCACCGTGCACACCGCGGGCCTCACCACCAGGACCCTGCTGCGGACACGGGTGGTCACCTGGCCGCAGGTGCGGTCGTTCGGGTTCTCACCGGAGGTCAACCGCGGCATCGATCACTGCCTCCTCGAGGTACGCCTGCACAAGGGGCGGGCGGTCGTCCTGCCGGGCCTGGTCGCCTCGAGCGCCGACGACCCGGAACTCAGGTCGCGCCTCTCGGCGTTGCGGGCCGCGTGGGCCGCGGCCCAGCCCGGTGCCGCGACCGAGTGATCCGGAGGACGTCACGGGGAGGCCGTCCCGGGAGGGCGTCCCCACCGGGCCCGGGCGGCCGTCGCCTGACGCGGCAGCGGCTAGGACAGCAGCTGCGCGGGAACGTCGGTGGCCCGGGTGAACACCGAGAGCGGGAGCTGGGTGTCGCAGTACTTGTTGCCGGTGGAGACCACCCCGATCACCACGCCGCCGACGACCAGCGGCCCGCCCGAGTCCCCCTTGCAGACACTGTCGGTCGTACCGGCCCGCGGCAGACCGCAGACCTTGAGCAGCGGCGAGTCGCCGGGCGAGGTGTACGGGTCGCAGGAGGCCGGCGGCGCCAGCGTCAGCTGCGCCTGCTTGAGGTGCGTGCCGGGCCCGTCCGAGCCGGTGCGCCCGAAGCCCAGCAGCGTGGCCGTGCGGCCGTACCGGTACAGCGCCGCGTCCCCCTCCCGGGCCACCCGGGCCGGCGTCTGCGGCAGCGGACGGTCCAGGGTGAGGACGGCGGAGTCGTGGTCCAGGGCGGCGGTGTAGCGCGGGTCGATCCGGTAGCCCTTCACCCTGCGGACCTGGCCGCCGGAGCCGGTCAGGTCGGTCCGCCCGGCGATCACCCGCAGTGAGCTCGGGTCCTGCGCCTCGGCGACGCAGTGGCCCGCGGTGAGCACCTTGGTAGGCGCGATCAGCGCGCCGGTGCACCACTGCTCGCCCGTGGCGGTCTCCAGGGCCACGACGAACGGGTGGGCCTTGGTCGTGGTGTCCGATCCGCCGTGGACGGCGGCGGCCGGGGTGGCCCCGGCGGCCAGCAGTCCGACGGCGGCCAGGAGGGCGGCGGTCAGGCCTCGGTTCGAGGTGCGCATGGCGGGGATTCCTTCTGGATCGGTGGTGCGTGACGGAGCGTTCGATGCCGTGGCCGCGTACGGCGGCGGGCGGACGACGTCGGGCGCCCGCCCCTCGGGCTCGGTGCCGATCGCCGCCGGACCACAGACTGTCCCGGGATCCGTCCCGCCCGCCAGCCGCGCCCGGCGGTTCGGGACGCTGGAACGGTGACACCCGCGGGGACCTGCGTATTCGTCCTTTCCTGGAACGCCGTGGCGGGACGCGGGAGGCCCTGGAACGGGCGGTGTGGGAGCGGCGGTGTGGGAGCGGCGGTGTGGGAGCGGCGGTGTGGGAGCGGCGGCATGCGGGTGACGGCGAGGCGGGTGACGGCGGGGCGGGCCGGGCGTGGATGCGGCTGACATGCGGTCATTCCGGCGGCGGACCCACCAGCAGCAGCACGCTGAGCAGCGCCGCGTACGGCAGCCCGGCCATCGGCAGGGCCCACACCGTGCCGTCGTCCCACCCGCACAGCCGCACCACGGCGAGCACGGCCGGGCCCAGCAGCAGCACCCCGCACCCGATCAGCGCGGCGCGACGCCAACGGCCTCTGCCGGCGGGCGACGCGCTCTTCGACCTACCGTCCGTCACGGTGCTCCTTCCAGGGGCGGCGGCCGACAGCCGTGATCATCGGCCGCCGTCGTGAAGGACGGACGCGCCCGCCCGGGGCCCGGTTCTGCGCCTCCGGTCGAGGCCCGGGCCCTCGGGCCCGCAGGTCTTTCAGCCTTCAGACCTTCAGGCCTTCAGGCCTTCAGGTCGTAGAAGCGGATCGGCGAGTTCGGCTCGAACCCGATGCGTGGGTAGACGGGCGCCCCGGCGACCGTCGCGTGGAGGGTGGCGCGGGTCAGCCCGGTGGCGCGGGCGCCCTCGTGGAGGGCCTTGCGCGTGACCGCCTCGCCGTAGCCCCGGCGCTGCCACTGCGGGTCGGTGGCGACCAGGACGACGAAGAGGCGGCCGTCCGTCTCCACGGTGGCGGCGCAGGCGACCGGGACGCCGTCGCGCAGGGCCAGGTAGGCGTGGACGTCCTTCTTCCACAGGACGGATCCGAGCAGACCGTCACGGCCGTCCTCCAGGGGGAAGCCGTACCCGCGGGAGTTGATGTCCGCGTAGGCCCGCAGGTGCTCGTCGGTCGCCACCCGGACGAAGGTCAGCTCGGGGTGGGCCGGCTCCGGGATGGGCAGGAGGTCCCCGGCCATGCCCGTCCCCGGGAAGGCGTACCGGAGGCCCGCCTCGTCGGCCGCCGTCGCCAGCGCCGCCCGGGCCTCGTCGGTGAGCAGGTCCTCGAACAGCCAGAGGAAGCCAGGGTGTTCCTTGGCGCGCATGAGGTCCGCGGCCTGCCGCAGCCGTTCCCCGACGAGGTCCGCGCCCGCGCCCACCTCGGTCAGCGTGAGGCAGTTCCAGAACGCGAACCGGCAGTCGGCCCAGCGCACGGCTATGCCGGGGAGGTCCCGCACGTCGGCGCCGGCGTCGCGGTCGAGCACCATGGCCCGCCAGCCCGCGGCGAGTTGCCGGACCGATTCGATGGAGTCCGAGAGGTCTGTCACCGCGCCCCCAAGCGTCAAGAAGGTTGCCGAACAAGGGACTTGCCAAGATCGGTACGTACCCTACCGGGCCGACGCGGCGCGGTGGCCGGCCATGCCGAGGGTCCGCCCCCCCGCGAACGGGGACGGACCCTACTCCCTTGGTGGGAAACGGACTTCGGGACGAGAGGCGAAGCGCCGGCTCCCCCCGGGAGTTCCCGCTCAGTGCAGGACGTCGAGGACGTTGTCGGCGTTGTTGACGAAGTAGACGGCGTCGCGGTCGAGGTCCAGTGCGAGGCCGAAGAGCGCGCCCGCGCCGGGCGGGGTGCCCTCGTTGTTGATCTGCTTGACCGCCACCTGCCGGCCGGCCGGGGTGGTCTCGACGATGTTGCCGTCCCCGCCGTTGACCGTCAGGACGTCGCCGCGGGGCGTGAGGGCCATCCCCAGCGGGCCGTTGAGGGCGCCGCCCGAGGTGACGACCCGCCCGGTCCCGGCGCTGTCCTGCCGGTCCAGCGCGTGCGGGATCGCGGTGATCCGGCTGAGCACCGCGTCGGCGACGAACAGCGTGCCGTCGTGGCCGAGGCCGACGCCGGTCGGGCCGACCACCAGGGCCGCCGGGTCCGTCCGTTCGGGGAAGCCCGACCCGATCTCGGTGGTGGCCACCCGCTGCGGCAGGCCGCCCTCCTCGGTGCACAGGGTGATCCGCAGGACGGTCCCCTGGTCGACCTGGGCACCGCCGGCGGCGACCGTCCCGTTGAGGACGTTGGTCACGAACAGCTCGCTCCGCTCGCCGAAGCTGACGGCGGTCATGTCCCACGGCCCGTTGATGCCGTCCCCCGCGATGGTCTCGCGGACCGTGCCGTGCTTGTCGAGCACCAGCAGACACCCGGCCTGGGCGGTGTCGGACGTGCCGTCGGCGGTGGGGAGGCTGCCGACCACGACCCAGCCGCCGGGCAGCACCGTCAGCGCCGTGGTGAGCCCGACCCCGCCGGGGCAGGGGCCCGGAAGGTTGTTCGGGTCGATGGTGGCGAACGTGGTCCTGGTCCCGTCCGGGGTGATCTGGACCAGCGTCGTGCCCCGGCCCTGCTCCCCCGCGGGCGGGTTCGCCGCGTTGTTGAAGTTGCTGACCAGGACGTTGCCCCGGTGCAGGTTGCCGGCGCTCTCCTGGATCGTGAACACGCCGTACGGGTTGACGTCGCCGTTCTCGGGGACGGTGGACGCGACGGTGGACACGGTGTTGAGCCGGTCCAGGAACGGCTGGCCGCCGCCCCCGGACGGGGACGCGGCGGCGGTCAGCGCGAGGGTGAGCGCGCCGGTCACCAGCGCGCTCGAACATGCCCGAAGCTTCATGTGTACTGCCTTCTGGAAGGCGGACGGGACCGGTCGTCCCGACCCGCGGAAGTTCTCCGTGTGGCCCCCGGGTCGCCACGCTAGACATCCGCCGCCTCCGCCGCCCGGCGGCATCGGCCGAATGCCCATCACGCTGGTGGCGGCCAGGGCGTGGAATGTTCGCGGGCCGGTGCGCCGGCCCGAAGGCCGCGCGGGCTCACCGGCGGCCTTCGGCGCGGGCCCGGGTCCAGGCGGCCTCGCGCAGCAGGCACAGGCCGTTGAGGCCGACGATGACGGTGGAGCCCTCGTGGCCGAGGACGCCGAGCGGCAGCGGGAGGATGGCGACCAGGTCCCAGACCGCCAGTCCGGTGATGAACACCGAGGCGATCACCAGGTTCTGCACCACGAGGGCGCGGGCCCGGCGGGAGAGGGAGACGACGGCGGGGACGGTGGCGAGTTCGTCGCGCACGATCACCGCGTCGGCGGTCTCCAGGGCGAGGTCGGAGCCGGCCCGGCCCATGGCGATGCCGGTGTGGGCGGCGGCCAGCGCGGGGGCGTCGTTGACGCCGTCGCCGATGACCAGCACCTTCCGTCCGGCCTTCTCCCGCTCCCGGACGGCGGCGACCTTGTCCTGGGGCAGCAGCCCGGCGCGCACGTCGGCGATGCCGACCTCGGCGGCCAGGCGGGCGGCGGCGCGCGGGTTGTCGCCGGTGACCAGCACCGGTGCCGTGCCCGTCAGGGTGGTCAGCGCGGTGACGGTGGCGGCGGCGTCCGGGCGCAGCCGGTCGGCGAGGCCGAGCACGCCGACCGGAACGCCGTCGGCCTCGACCAGGACCGTGGTGCGGCCGCCGTCCTCCAGTTCGGCGACGAGGGCGGAGACGGCGCCGTCGGCGCCGTTGCCGAGCCGGGCCGGGGCGCCGACCGCGACGGCGCGGCCGGCAACGGTGGCGGTGACGCCGATGCCGGGGGCGGAAGTGAAGGCCTCGGCCGGCGCCAGGGCCAGGCCGCGGGTGCGAGCGGCGTCGACGACGGCGCGGGCGAGCGGGTGCTCGCTGGGGTGCTCGGCGGCCGCCGCCAGTGCCAGCAGTTCCTCCTCCGTCAGTCCGGCGTCGGCCAGGGGGCGGATGTCGGTGACGTGGGGCGTGCCCTCGGTGAGGGTGCCGGTCTTGTCCAGGGCAACGGCGTCGACCGCGCCGAGCCGCTCCATGACGACGGCGGACTTGACGAGCACGCCGTGGCGGCCGGCGTTGGCGATCGCGGACAGCAGCGGCGGCATGGTGGCCAGCACGACGGCGCACGGGGAGGCGACGATCATGAAGGTCATCGCCCGGAGCAGCGAGCCGGTGAACGCGGCGCCGAAGGCCAGCGGGACCGCGAAGACGGCCAGGGTCGCGATCACCATGCCGATCGAGTAGCGCTGCTCGACCTTCTCGATGAACAGCTGGGTGGGCGCCTTGGTCTCGGAGGCCTCCTCGACCATCTTCACGATCCGGGCGATCACCGAGTCGGAGGCGTCCCGCTCGACCTTGATCCGCAGCGCGCCGGTGCCGTTCAGGGTGCCGGCGAACACCTCGTCGCCCGTCTCCTTGGCGACCGGCAGCGGCTCGCCGGTGATGGTGGCCTGGTCGACTTCGCTCGCGCCGTCCAGGACCCGCCCGTCGGCGCCGATCCGTTCGCCGGGCCGCACCAGCACGGTGTCGCCCACGGCCAGCCGCCCGGTCGGGACGGTCTCCTCGGCGCCGCCGTCCGCCAGCCGGGTCGCCGTCGCCGGGGCGAGGTCGAGCAGGCCGCGTACCGAGTCGGCGGTGCGGGCGGTGGCGACGGCCTCCAGCGCGCCGGAGGTGGCGAAGATGACGATCAGCAGGGCGCCGTCCATCACCTGGCCGACCGCGGCGGCGCCGAGCGCGGCGACGATCATCAGCAGGTCGACGTCGAGCGTCTTCTCGCGCAGCGCCTGCAGCCCGGCCCAGGCCGGCTCCCAGCCGCCGGTGGCGTAGGCGAGAGCGTGGAGCGGGCCCCAGGCCCAGGCCGGGGCGCCGGTCAGCTGCAACGGCAATGCGACCAGGAACAGCACTGTCGCGGCGAGGGCCCACCGGGCCTCGGGCAGCGAGAGGATCCGCGTCCGCCGACGGGGGGCGGCGTCGGCGGACGCGGCGGACGCCGCGGGGGCGAAGCGTTCGGTCAGGGTGGAGGACATGGCAGGCAGGACCCTTCGCACAGGCCACGGGCAGGAGTGACGACCCGGTCCACGATACAGGAATACATGAACACCTCTTCATGTGTCGTCTGTAGTATTGGCGCATGGGTCATGGAGCCGCTCCCGCGAACAACGCCGTCCCGCGCACCCGCCTGGACGCGGACAACGCCGTGCGGGTGGCGACCACCCTGCAAGCCCTGGCCACCCCGTCCCGGCTGCTGATCCTCGCCCGCCTGCGAGAAGGGCCCTGCGCGGCCACCGAACTCGCCCACGCCGTCGGCATGGAGCAGTCCGCCTGCTCCCACCAGCTGCGGCTGCTGCGCAACCTCGGCCTGGTCGTCGGCACCCGGCAGGGCCGCTCGGTGGTGTACGCCCTGTACGACAACCACGTCGCCGAACTCCTCGACCAGGCCGTCTACCACACCGAGCACCTGCGCCTCGGGCTCAGCGACACCGCCGGCGCCGAGGACGCGGACCTCGTGGACCACCCGGCGGCCCGCCCCACATCCTGACCGGCCCCCGCTCACCCGCCCCCGCCGCGCGCGAACGCCGCTGCCCGGCCCGCTCGTACGGAGCGGGCCGGGCAGCGGCGGACAGGGAGGGTGCGGCCGGTCAGCCGTCCGTCTCGTCGTAGCGGCCGTGGCCGAGGCGGCGCAGGTCGAAGGACCAGATGCCGCGGCCGAAGGTGGCGGCGTAGAGCTTGCCGTCAGGGCCGGTCTTCAACTGCTGCACCGCAGTGGTGGGCAGGTTGCGGCCGAGGACCCGCCAGTCGGTGGTGCCCGGTGCGCGGTAGAACGCGGCGAGGTCGCCGCCGAGGACGAGGCCGCCGTTGGGCAGGATCCTGACCGAGGTGGCGGGGACGTCGGGCAGGTTGGCCGAGACGTCGGTCCAGTTGGCGCCGCCGTCGCGGGTCTCGAAGAGGTGGCCGACACCGGCGCCGGGGCCCTCGGTCCAGGTGCGGGAGAAGCCGTTGAAGGCGACGAAGACGTGCTGGGCGTCGTTCTCGTCCACCGCGAAGGAGGAGATGTAGCGGTTGGGCAGGGTGCCGTCGACCGGCAGGGCGAGCTGGTGCCAGCCGGTGCCGTCGGTCTTGCCCACCGCGATGCCGCGGCTGAAGCCGACGTTGTTGCACGGGCCGCACCAGCCCGCGTACACCGTCCCGTTCACGGTCGCCACCGCGGTGGCGACGTGGCCGGCGCCCAGGTCGTAGGCGCTGGTCCATTCGCTGCCGCTGCGGATCGCGTAGCCCTTGTGCTGCACCCAGACGTGCCGGCCGCCGGCGATCCAGGTGTCGATGTCCTTCGGGTCGGCGGTGATCGGCGCGATGAAGCGGGCGGTGCCGGCTTCCTTGTCCGGCGGGGCGACCTCGTACGAGGTGGCCTTGGCCGGGTCGGTCTTCCAATTGCCGTTGTTGACAGCGCAGTTCTGGGTGACCCAGATGTCGAGGTAGACGTACTCCTCGGCGATGTTGCAGCCGTTGTTCGGGTCGACGATGGTGTCGGCGCCGTCGCCGCCGAAGTTGGAGCCCATCACCTTGTCGTGGGCGCGCAGGATCGACTCGCCGTTGTCCTGCATGCCGCCGCTGACGATCACGCCCCGCCCGGAGCGGTCCGCCGGGTCCTTGCCGACGCCGACCGAGTAGTACTGCAGGGTGTCCATGGTGCCGTCGGCCAGGGACTTCCAGTCCGTGGCGTGGCCGGAGGCGTCCGCCGCGCCGTTGACCGGGCGGCTGTAGATGCCACCGTCGTTGCCGACGTACACACTGGACTTGCCCTTGTTCGCGCCGAAGGCGACGGCGTGCTGGTCGGAGTGGGTGGTCTGCGGGCAGTCACCGCTCTGCTTGGCCGGGTCGATGCTCCAGCACGGGAAGCCGAAGTTCCAGTACGGGCCCGGGACGGTCCAGGTGGAGCCGCCGTTCTTCGTCTCCAGGACCTCCTCCAGGCCCGCGTAGACGTGGTCCGGGTCGGCCGGGTCGACCTGCAGGGACTGGTTGTACCAGGCCTGGATGCCGGGCTGGTAGCCCTCGTCCTGCAGCGCCGAGCCGGAGTTCCTGAGCTTCTCCTTGTCCGCGATCTGGGTCCACGGCCCGAACGGGGAGCCGGACTTGGAGACGTAGATTCCCTTGAGGCCGGTGTCGGGGTCGGTCGCCGCGACCTCGGGTGACTGGTCGATGGCGTAGTAGCGGGAGCCGTCCGCGGAAGCGGCGAAGGTCACGTTGCCGACGTTCGCGGCGTCGGTCGGAAGGTCGCCGAGCGAGCCGACCCGCTGCCAGCTTCCGTCCGCGGCCTTGCCGTAGAAGCCGTTGTAGGTGTCGCCGCCGCGCCAGCCGACCGCCAGGACGACCTTGCCGGGGTCCCTGGGGTCGATCGCGATGTCGTTGGCGATGTTCTTGTACGGCGCGGCCGGGTCACCGGCCTTCGAACCGCCGGGCAGGTACTCGGGGTTGGGGGCGAACTCCAGCACCCACGGGCCCGAGAGGTCCGTCGTGGAGTGGCTCCACACGCCCCGGCTGGTGGCCGCCCACACCTTGCCGCCGCCGAAGCGCAGCGCGTGGATGACGGTGGACTCCAGCTCGGCGCCGCCGACCCGCATGCCGGGCTGGAACTCGCCGCGCTTCGGGTCCGCGAGCACGTACACGCCGGTGCCGACGTACGAGGTCGCGCCGGTGTTGGACTCACCGGTGGCGTACCAGAGCCGGCCGCCGCGGTCCAGGTTCAGGGTGCCCGTCGAGAGGGACGGGAGCTTGTCCGAGATGGACTGCCACTGGCCGCCGCCGGTGCGGGAGCGGAACACGCCGCCGTTGGCGCCGCCCGCGTACACGTAGCCGTCGGCGTCGGCCGCGATCCCGGTGATCCGGCCGGTCACGTACCCGGATCCGCCGCTGGAGTTGGAGTTGACGTCCCGGTAGCGCGGGTCGTCGGAGTCGTACGGCTTGTCCGTGACGTGGTCCCAGTTGCCGCCGGTGTGCGGCATCGACTGCAGCTGCGCCCAGGCCGCGCCGTAGGCGCCCGGCGCGATCACGCCGGGGGCGGTGCGGGCCTCGGTGTACTGCGCGGTGCCCTCGGCGGAGTTCTCCGCCTCGTCGCCCCCGTCCTCCCCGGGGGCCTCGGCCTTGGCGCTGAACGACGGGCCGGAGGCAGCCGCCTGGTCCCGGACCTTCTTCGCGTGCTTCTGCCCGATCTCGGCCTGGTGCTGGGCCTGGTGCGGACGCGGCCCGGGTTCGCCGCCGGGCGCGGCGAGGGCCTGGGTGGTGGTCAGCCCGAGCACGGTCAGGGTGACGGCGGGCAGCAGCAGCCGTCGGTGTTGCCTCTTGGGCACGATGGTGGGTCCTCCCCGTACGGCGCCGGCGGCGCGGTCGCGCGTTCCGGCGGAAACAGAGCGAAGCCTTGCGGGTCTGCCGTCGCTGAGGAAGGTCGGCGACCATAACGAGTTATTAAAAGCGTTACTGTTGAGGGCTTGTCGCATTCACCGTATGGCAGGGCGCCGACCGGGAACTGCTTCTCCGTCACCCCTGCCGGGTGTTGCCCGCATCCGGAGGTCGCCCGGTCCGAAGGACGCTCCCAGGACGGGGCGGAGCTTCCCCTGGCCGAGCAGGTGTTCCGGGCTCCAGCGGGCGGCGATCGTGGCGAGGGCGCCGGTGGCCTCGGGACCGACGTCTGAGCCGGGGCCCGCCGGCCTGCCCGGGGCCTCACACCAGCACGTTGTCCGGAACTCGAAGACTTGGGAGAGTTGGGCCATGCCCAGGAAACGCCGACGTCCCGAGACCATGGCCGAGATCACGGCCGCGCTGCCGCCGGTCGAGTACTGGTACGGCGAAGGCATCCCGTCCCCGGCCAGCCGTACGGAGTTCACCGACGACGACGGCCGGCTGTGGCGCAAGGTCCGCGGTCCGCTCCACCGCAACCTCGCCAGGCGTCTGGCGACCCAGGCGAACGTGCTGATCGTGGGAGAGGGCGCCGGCGGACACTTCCGCCACGTCCCGGCGGCCGACCGGCTCGCGGCCTGGCACGAGATCAAGGACCGGCTGCACGCGGACGAGGCACCGAGCTACCACCCCTACGAGTTCGCCTCCGCGGACGGCCTCCTGACCCTCCTCTACATCGAGGAGAGCTGCTGAGGCCTCCGGTGGGCGGGAGGGGGTTGGAGCCGATGCCGGTGCCGGATCGGGTTCGGTTCCCGACCCGGCACCGGCTCCGGCTCCGGCGGCAGCGGCTCCGGCTCCGGCGGCAGCGGCTCCGGCAGCGGCAGCGGCTCCGGCAGCGACCGCGGCCGTCGCCCCGGTGCTACCGCTCGGTCAGCGCCCGCGCCCGGACGGCGCGGCGCAGCGTGTCCAGCTGGTCCACCAGTCCGCGCCGGGTCGCCGCGGTGAGGTCCGGGTCGGCCAGGCAGGCCTCGGCCGCCCGCACCGTCTGCTCGGTGGCGGCGAAGGCCGGGAAGCCCGCCGTGGTGAGCACCCGGGCCAGCGCGGGGCCGCGGCGGCCGGCGGCCGGCCCCAGCTCCTTGAAGTAGCGCGCGATCAGCTCCTCCAGCAGGTCGGCCTGCTCGGGCTGCCACAGCCCCCGGGCGGTGGCGATGGCCAGGTAGTTGGAGAGCTCGCCGTGGAACAGCGCCTGCCAGGCGGCCTCCTTGGCCGCGGGGTCGGGCAGCGCGGCACGGCAGCGGGCGGCGCCCTCCTGGCTGGTGCTGCTGGGGTCGGCGGCGAGTTCGGCGGCGATCTCCG
This sequence comes from Kitasatospora sp. NPDC001095, assembly GCF_053598615.1. Taxonomy (NCBI): domain Bacteria; kingdom Bacillati; phylum Actinomycetota; class Actinomycetes; order Kitasatosporales; family Streptomycetaceae; genus Kitasatospora; species Kitasatospora sp. NPDC001095. Next base: position 203,129 of record NZ_JBSFKQ010000001.1, read on the forward strand.
GCTCACCCGCCGCACCGAGCACGCACAGCCGCAGCAGCAGCTGCCAGCGCAGGTCCGGGTCGAGCACCGGCCCGCCGGGTACCGTGCCGGCCGCCAGCCAGTCGCGCAGCTCGGCGGCCTGCGACTCGCCGTCGGCGGTGGCGATCACGCCGCGCACGGTCATCAGGCGCAGATCGGTGCGGCCCGGCTCGCCCTCGGTGCGTCGCAGCAGGGTGCGGCAGACCTGAGCCAGTGCGGCCAGTGCCTGCGGGCGCCCGGACTGCGGCAGCGCGCAGTCCACCACGAACTCGCGGGCGAAGGAGAGCACCGCGTCCACCAGGTGCACCGAGGTCTCACCGGGCAGGTGGTCGGCGACCAGCCGCAGGTACTCGCCGGGCGCCAGCTCCCCGTCGCGCACCTGGTCCCGGGCGGCGCTCCAGAGCACCGCCCGGGCCAGCTCCTCGGGCACGGCGCCGAGCGAGGAGCGCACGGCCTGCCAGGAGCCGGGGTCGAGGCGGATCTTGGCGAAGGTGAGGTCGGTGTCGTTGAGCAGGGTCAGCTCGGCACCGGCCGGCGGCGTGACGGTGGCACCGGCCGCCAGGTCGACCGACACGCGGTCGGCCTGCTCCAGGGCTCCCTCGGCGGTGCGCCGGTAGTGGGCCACGGTCAGCTGGTGCGGGCGCAGCGTGCCGTCGGCCGAGGTCTGCTCGATCCGGCCGTCGGTCAGCCGCAGGGTGTCCACGCCGGTGGTGCGCAGCCAGCGGTCGGCCCAGCCGTGGACGTCGCGGCCGCTCGTCGCCGCCAGGGCCCGGAGCAGGTCGTCGAGGGTGGCGTTGCCGAAGGCGTGCTCGTCGAAGTAGTCGTTGACTCCGGCCAGGAAGGCATCCTCGCCGAGCCAGGCGACCAGTTGGCGCAGTGCGGCGGCGCCCTTGGCGTAGGAGATGCCGTCGAAGTTCTGCAACGCCTGGGCGGTGTCGTCCACCGTGCCGGGTGCCACCGGGTGGGTGGAGGGGCGCTGGTCGGCGTCGTAGCCCCAGGTCTTGCGGTTGGCGGCGAAGCCGGTCCAGGCGCTGGTGAAGCGGGTGGAGGAGGCGGTGACGCTGTAGGCCATGTACTCGGCGAAGGACTCGTTCAGCCACAGGTCGTCCCACCACTTCATGGTGACCAGGTCGCCGAACCACATGTGCGCCATCTCGTGGATGACCACCATGGCGCGCTCCTCGCGCTTGGTGTCGGGCACGGCGGACCGGAAGACGAACTCGTCGCGCAGGGTGACGCAGCCCGGGTTCTCCATCGCGCCGGCGTTGAACTCCGGTACGAAGCACTGGTCGTAGCTGTCGAAGGGGTACCGGTGCCGGAAGACCCGGTGGTAGTGGTCGAAGCCCTGCCGGGTGATCTCCAGCAGCTCGTCGACGTCGGCGTCCAGGTGGTCGGCGAGCGAGCGGCGGCAGTGCAGGCCGAGCGGGATCCCGTCGTGCTCGGCGCGCACCGAGTGCAGCGGGCCGGCCACCACGGAGACCAGGTAGCTGCTGATCGCCGGGGTGGGCGCGAACTCCCAGCGGCCGGGCGAGACCTGGCGGCCCAGGCTGTTGCCGACCACGGTCCACTGCTGCGGCGCGGTGACGGACACCGTGTACCGCGCCTTGAGGTCGGGCTGGTCGAAGGACGCGAACACCCGCGGGCCGTCGTCGAGGAAGGACTGGGTGTAGACGTAGTCCTCGCCGTCGGCGGGGTCGGTGAAGCGGTGCATGCCCTCGCCGGTGTGCGAGTAGGCCATGTCGGCCTCGACGGTGAGCTCGTTGTCGGCCGCCAGGTCAGTCAGCGGGAAGCGCCCGGCCCGCAGGGCGGCGACGTCCAGTTCGCGGCCGTTCAGCGCCACCCGGTGCAGGGCGGCCGGCTTGACGTCCAGGAACGTCCCGGCGCCCGGGGTGGCGCAGCCGAAGCGGATCACCGTGGTGGAGCCGAACAGCTCCGGTCCGCGGGTCAGGTCGAGGTCGACGTGGACGGTGTGGACGTCGAGCAGCCGGTGGCGCTCGACGGCCTCGGCGCGAGTGAGTACTGAGGTATCGGACACAGGGGCCATGCTGCTCCATCCAAGGGGCGAACGGTACGGGCTTTTCGGCTCCGGGCTTCGTGACATCCCGCCACGGCACCGGGCGAACACCGTTCGGCGGAACGCGGTGACGACTGCCACTTTGCCGGAGGCCGTGTGAAAGAACGAGGAGGTGGTACCCGTGAACTCGGTATCGGCATGGGTGTCCCCTCCGGGGTCACGGTCGGGCGATAGGTCGTCATCCGGGAGCGCCGTCCTGAGCACCCCCGAAAGGGCACGACCCTGCGCCTCGCCTCCGAGCAGCGCCCCGACGACGGCGTCCTCGAACGCGAATTCACCCTCGGCGAGCTCCCCGGCACCCTGTGGGCGCCCCCTGGGTCCACCTCCGCACCGGCCCCGCTGATCCTGCCGGCCCCCAACAACGGCCTGCCCAGGCGGGAACCCGGCCCGGCGGCCCGGGCCCGGTACTGCGCGGTGCAGGGCTACGCGGCGGCCTTCATCGACGCTGTCCGTGGAAGGGCCGTCCGCAGCCGTCGAAGGGACCCCACCGGCTTCGCCGGGCTGCCACCCCGTCGCCGCCACCCGCAGCGCCGGGAACGCACCAGTCTCCGTGTCCGGACCCGTCGTTGTCAGTCCGTATGGTTCCGGGTTCCGTGCCCTGCGGCGGATGGCTACCGTCCGAACCGTCGGACATCCGGCGGTCCGGACGGGCCGCCGTCACGCGCGTTCTGGAGGTCACGGTGACCGCGAACCACCCCACCCGCAGGAGCATCCTCAAGTCCGCCGGCGGGCTCGGCGCCGCGCTGGCGCTCGGCGGCGCGAGCGTCCTCGCGACGGCTTCGGCGGCCCGCGCGGCCGACGACGGCTTCGGGCTGCACATCACCGACCGCAACGAGGGCGACTCCCGGATGTGGTACTACCGCTTCGCGACCGCCGAGATCGGCTGGCAGCCCGCCGTCAACGTGCTGCTCCCCGACGACTACCACACCAGCGGACGCACCTACCCCGTGCTCTACCTGCTGCACGGCGGCCTCCAGGACTTCATCGAGTTCGACCACCAGGGCGTCCGCGACTGGACCATCGGCAAGCCGCTGATCGTCGTGATGCCCGACGGCGGGCAGGCCGGCTGGTACTCCAACCCGGTCGGCACCAACGTGGGCCCCCGCAACTGGGAGAGCTTCCACATCAACCAGCTGATCCCCTGGGTCGACGCCAACTTCCGCACCTACGCCGAGTACGACGGCCGCGCCGTGGCCGGATTCTCCATGGGCGGCTTCGGCGCACTGAAGTACGCCGCCAAGTACTGGGGCCACTTCGCCTCGGTCAGCGCCCACTCCGGCCCGGCCAGCCTGCGCCGCGACAACGGCGCGGTCGTGCACTGGGCCAACGTGTCCGCCGCCGTCAAGGACCTGGCCGGCGGCACCATCTACGGCGCGCCGCTGTGGGACCAGGCGAGGGTGACCGCCGACAACCCGGTCGAGCGCCTGGAGAGCTACCGCAACAAGCGGATCTTCCTGGTGGCCGGGACCAGCCCCGACCCGACCAACCCCTTCGACACCTTCAACGAGACCGCGGTGCTGGCCGGCCAGCGGGAGTTCCGCGCCCTGCTGGACGGCGCGGGCATCCCGTACGAGGCCCACGAGGAGCCGGGCGGCCACTTCATCCGCGACTACATGTTCCGGCGCGACATCGACGGCATCATCGACCGCCTCCGCAAGGCGTGAGGGGCGCTCCGATGATCTCCCGCTTCTCGCGGCCGGCCCTGGCCGCGGTCGCCGCCCTGTTGCTGCCGTTCACCGTGCCGGCAGCCTCCGCCGTGGCGGCTCCCGCCGTGTCCGCTCCCGCCACGGCCGCAACCGCCCAGGCCACCCGGGCCGCCGGGTTCGCGGCGGCCTGCCCGGCCCGCGGCCAGGTCTCCCAGCACTACTCCGCGGGGCACAACGGCATCGACATCGCCAACGACTACGGCGCACCGATCTACGCGGTCGGCGACGGCCAGGTACTGATCTCCGGCACGGCCCAGGGCTACGGCCAGTGGATCCGGATCCTGCACCCGGACGGGACCATCACCGAGTACGGGCACATGTACGAACGGGACGTGGCCGCCGGCGACCACGTGACGGCCGGCCAGCAGATCGCGCTGATGGGCAGCGAGGGCGAAGCCACCGGCCCGCACCTGCACCTGCGGGTCTGGGCCGACCCGGACGCGTCCGTGCGCACCGACCCGGAGCCGTACCTCACGGAGCGCGGTGTCACCGTGCCCTGCGTTCCCGGAAGCGGCCCGAGCCCCGCCCCGTTGGTGTATCCGGCGGAGTCCGGGCGAGTGGTCTCGGCGCGGTCGGCGGACGGACGCCTGGAGGTCTTCGCGGCCGGGGCGAACGGCGTCTCCCACGCCTGGCAGACCGCGATCAACGGCGGCTGGTCCGAGTGGGAGAACCTCGGCGGCCCCGGCGGCGCGGAACTCGCCGTCGGCTCCAACGCGGACGGCAGGTTGGAGGTGTTCGCCATCAACGGCAGCACCTTCCAACACCGCTACCAACTCCAACCCTCCGGCACCTGGTCCGGCTGGGAGGACTTCGGCACCGGAGGCCACGACATCGCCGTCGGCTCCAACCAGGACGGACGCCTCGAAGTCTTCGCCTCAGGACCCGCCGGCGTCTACCACAAGTACCAGACGGCACCCAACGGCGGCTGGTCCGGCTGGGACCCCACGGGTGGAGGCCCCGCCGACAGCGAGATCGAACTCGGCAAGGCCCCCGACGGCCGACTCGAAGTCTTCGCCCTCAACGGCACCACCTTCCAGCACCAGTGGCAGACCGCCGTCA